>CANCDA010000101.1 GCA_947374705.1 Comamonadaceae bacterium
GGCGTTCGGCAAGGGGGGGGTGGGGGGTGGTCACGTTAGGGGGTCCAAGGATAGGGGCGTCAGTGTAAAAAAGACCCAGTGGCTCGACATGAATGGCAAGCAACTCCCTACCCGGTTCATGCTAAGTCTGCAAAGACCTTTTCCACTCCGCTAGGGCAATGGCGGTCGAACTATCAAGCCACTCTGCGAAACGTTTTTCTATGCTTATAAGTGGCTCGATGTAGTTGAATTGGAATAGATCTGTTGCAGCAGAGTGCAAATTTACCGGTTCACTTCCACCGTCTTCGCGCGGTGCTTTCACGTAGGTGAAGGCGGAAGCGACAAGGATGCCGGTATCGCCCGGGCCATAGCCGTGAAAACTGATAACGTAGTCGAACTCTTGCTCAGTAGTGAGAGTGACGCGAACCCAAGAACGGTGCTGCTCAAAGTTTGCGTAGTAATCGAACTGCTTTGCCACCTCAACGATTTGCTTTTGAAAATAGTGACGATTGGTGGACGAATTGTTCGCAGCATTTGATCGAGCTTGATACGTCGCCTTATTTGGTGGCGTTACGACCCGAAGCTGACCATCGAGGCTTGAGGCAAGCGATCTAAATTTGGACTCAACTGTATTGAACAGCGTGTCGGCATGTTGATAAACAGCGGAGACCTTCTGTTTTTCCTTGCCAAATTTTGTTTTCAAAAGTTCCAATGCGGAGCTAATAATTTGATCCGCATACTTGCTTTGTTGTACTTGTTGCTCAAGCCCTAGCGCCTTAAGGATTGCTTCTTTTTGGCGGCGTGCGAAGAACTTGACCAATGGCGAAAGGTCGCCGTCATCGGCCGACTCAAGCGCGCCGATGTACTCCTGGCGGTCTGATTCCCTGACTACAAGTGGAAACAAGCCTTCGCGTAGAAAGACCAGCGATGCCAAGGCGCGTGCTACACGTCCGTTCCCATCTTGAAATGGATGAATCTGTGTAAAACGATGGTGCAGCCAAGCCGATTTGACTTCTGGTGCATAGGTGTTGTCCGCCTCCCGATAGACGCGGATCAAGTTCTCCATTTCTTCCTTCGCTAGCTCAGGAGGGCAGTAGAGGTGCACAGCTCCATCAGGTCTTCGTGGATTATTCGGGAGAGTCTTGTACTCGCCCTTCAGTAACGTCACTTGAATTAAGTTACCCGATCCAGTGACCGCTTCTGTGTAGTCTTGATGAGCAGTGAATTGAGCTTGGAGTCCGCGTATGAAGTACTCGGACATGGGCTCATCGCCTTTGATATAGCTAAATAGACCTTCAACGATTCCTAGATGGTCGTTAATGAGCGTCTGAATGTGATCTGCATCACGTTGCGACACACCGCCACGATGGGAAATGATTGATGACTCAATGCCTTGTTCAATCAGAACCTCAGTGACGCCGCGATCCCAGGTGTAAAGCCGTTCGATGATTCCGGTTTCGATTGCCCATTCGCGCTGTAGCTTCTTGATAAACTCCTTATACGCACCATTGTTTTCAAGTGCAGATTTCTTTTCTTGCCAAACTGAGGTTAGCGCACGGAGCTCCGGGAACTCGAAGGCGTTGGAATCGGGAAACGGTTGGATGCGTTGGTAGTTCATGGTTGAAACTGTATGGCAGGAAGTATTTTCGAGATATGACGCAATCCTTCCCGCAACACTTGCAGGGAAATTTGGACACTTCTGGCTAAACTAAACATAAATTCCTCCGGAGATTGGCTTTTGATTTTGATTTCAGTGGCTTTGTTGAATTCCCATGCACATATAGAAATTCCGACAACAACGCAGATCATTTTGGTCAATTCTAGGCCTCAATCAAGCCACCCTCACCTCAAGATGCCGCCCCAGCACCGCAGCAGCGGCTTCGATTTGATCCAGTCTGGAGGCGTGGCGCAGGTCAAACAGGCGATCCACTTGGGGCGTGTGCCAGCCTAGGCGGCGGGCGAGTTCGGCTTTCTTGATGCCTTGCTCGGTCGTGGCCTGATAGACGCCCAGCTTGGCGCATTCAAGCGCCGACGGGCGCACGGTTTTTTGTCCGGGTGCACACCTGCTCACACCGGGTAAAGGTTGACGGGCATTCACGTAAAACGACAATCCTGTTTCCAACGCATCAACTGCCAGGGTCAAGGTCTTGGCCTCATTCGCGCCAAAGGAGATGGCTTCGGGTACATCAGAAAACGTCACCAGCACGGTGCCATCGTCAGGGGTCAGGGTGACGGGGTAATCAAACATGAGCCTGCACCTGCGTGGTGAGCTTCAACCCTAAGGCCCGGCAGACACGGGCAATGGTGTCAAAACGGGGGTGGGAATTGGGGCGCAGTGCCTTGTAAAGGGCTTCGCGCGTCAGGCCCGCCGCACGGGCCACATCCGTCATGCCACGTGCTCGGGCCACCACGCCCAGGGCGTGCATCAACTCTGACGAGTCTTCGTCCTCCAGAACGATGCTCAGGTACGTGGCAATGTCTTCGTCGGTTTTAAGGTGCTCGGCCAGATCGAAGTCGGGCAGTTCTTCAACCTTGATTTTTTTAACCATGGTTTACTCCTTGAAAATGAGGGTGGTAGCGAGTGTTTTGGCCGCCGCAATATCGCTGGTTTGACTCGACCGCCCAGCATGACAATCAAGATCGCGCCGTGCAGCACGTAATACATGCGCCAGCCGGGGCCAAAGAACTCGCGCATTTCAAACACGCCATCACCGACCGGCTTGACATCGCCCAAAATGCCGCGCTGCACCTTGTCCAAGCGCACCCCCAGGCGGATGCTTGTCGTACGGTCGCGCAGCCCATCAAACCATTCGTCAAATTCGGGGAGCCGTTTGATGGTGAACATGGCTGGATTGTAATCACTTGTTCACGAAATGACAAACGTTTTATGACACACATTTCAGTGGGGGTTATGCAGAGTTTCCTTAACGGCGCCCAATCGTCTGTTCCCAGCAACTCCCATCCGTCACGTCAGTGACGCTGGCTTTGCAACAGCATCTTCACTCTCGACGGTCTTTCGTAAAAAGGTCGGCGCTACCCCCCACTGCTGGCCGATATGGGTAATCACGGTGACCGACTTTCGGTTGTACTTGGTGATGATGCCGTGCAACACGGGTTGTCCATCGGGTTGGAATGACACCTTTTCACCAATGCTGAAATCGAGCATGTGAGCGTGTGCCCGCATCTGACTCAGGAACTTCAAGCGGGCCACGACCCGGTTGTTGAGGTCGATGAGTTCAGCTTCATTTAATTTGTCGATATCAATTTTCATGGCAAAAATTCAAGCCACCCTCACCTCAAGATGCCGCCCCAGTACCACAGCAGCGGCTTCGATTTGATCGAGTCTGGAGGCGTGGCGCAGGTCAAACAAGCGATCTACCTGGGGCGTGTGCCAGCCCAAGCGGCGGGCGAGTTCGGCTTTCTTGATGCCCTGCTCGGTCATGGCTTGATAGACGCCCAGCTTGGCGCATTCAAGCGCCGAAGGGCGCACAGTTTTTTGGCCGGGAGCGCACCGACTCACAGGGGGCAAAGGCTGACGGGCATCCACGTAAAACGACAAACCCGTTTCCAGCGCATCAACGGCCAGCGCCAAGGCTTCGGCCTCGTTCGCGCCAAAGGTGATGGCCTCGGGCACGTCAACAAACGTCACCAGCAGGGTGCCGTCGTCGGGGGTGAGGGTGACGGGGTAATCAAACATGTGTGCTCCTTATTTCAAACCAAGCTGGCGCTTGATAGCGGCTTCCAGCCCCTTGCCAAGTTCTGTCGTGCCGTGCATGGGCAGGGAGGACTGCTTGCCATTCAGGAAAACCTTCAAGTGTGAACCCTTGCCAGGCTGGAAAATTGCCCCTTGCTGCTCCAGCCATTTCTTCAATTGCTTTGAGTTCACAGTTTAAATACTAAACAGTTGTGTTGCTTTTGTCAATTTAATCGCCCCCCATAAACTATAAGAAAACAGATGACGCCGTCCGGACGGATTGGGTTCATGAGGTAATCAGCGACCAAGGCACTTCCGGGTGCAATGCGGCAAATGCAGCGTGATGCACTTCGACGTTGTGAGCGGCTTCACCCAAGATTTCAAAGTTTCGAACTACGGCATCTTGCGTCTTTTCATCATCAAGGAAGGTCAACTCCGTCATGTCTTCGACATAGCGGTGGATGCGGTCAATGGCCTCCACAATATGTCCAAGGTAATCCATGACCCGCAGGATGTCGCCTCTGGTCATACGGCCAGCGCCTCAGCAAGCACTTGGCCGCGAAACTTGGCAGGTAAACCGTTGGGTGTCAGCACGTCGACGGACACCGGCAACAACTGGGAAAGCTCCAACTGGATCTTGGCAATGTCCATCATCGTGGTCTCTTGGGTAGGTTCCACCAACAAGTCGAGGTCGCTGTCATCGGTGTCATCCCCATGCACGACCGAACCGAACACCCGCACATTGGTGACCCGATGCCGCAGGGCAATGGTTCGGATGGCTTCTCGGTGGGTACTCAAAGCGAGTGAGGGGCGCATTTAGAGTTCTCCTTGAAAGGCCGGATGTTGGAGGGATGCATGCCCCCAGATCGTCTCGGTCGATTGTAGGCTTGCACTCAAGCCACCCTCACCTCAAGATGCCGCCCCAACACCGCAGCAGCGGCTTCGATTTGATCCAGTCGGGAGGCGTGGCGCAGGTCGAACAAACGATCCACTTGGGGCGTGTGCCAGCCCAGGCGGCGGGCGAGTTCGGCTTTTTTGATACCCTGCTCGTAGTAGAAACCGATTGTATTGACAACAGATACACGCCCAATTATCATCACTGCATCCCTTACTTCGATTTCCAAGGACACATTCATGCGTGATGCTGCCATTAATCTGCGCGCCAGGCCGGTGCAGCGTGATCTGATCGACCAGGCTGCACAGTTGCTGGGCAAAAACCGGTCTGACTTCATGCTGGAAGCCGCGTGTGACAAAGCCCGCAGCGTTTTGCTTGATCAGGTGTTTTTCAGCTTGGATGATGCAAAGTTTCAAAGCTTTGTCCAGCTACTTGATGCGCCCGTGACCCCCAATGTGGGGCTGGAGCGGCTGATGGCCGTCAAGCCGGTTTGGCAAGCTGCGTGAGTCGGGGCTACAGCGCACCACAGCCGTTGCTGTCAACGCACAGTTGCAACGGATTTGCCAGCTCAGAACCGGAGCTTGATGCCTGGCTGATGCGTCGTGCTTACGCCAACCAACTCAGCGGTGCCAGCCGCACGTTTGTGGTGGTTGATGCGCAGCAAGCCGTTGTCGGCTACTACGCCCTGGCGGCAGGGGCGGTGTCGCATCAGCTTGCTACCCCGGCGCTGCGACGCAACATGCCAGACCCAGTGCCGGTGATGGTGCTGGCCAGACTGGCCGTTGACCAGCGAGCCCAGGGCATCAAGCTGGGTGCATCGCTTTTACAAGATGCTGTCAAGCGTTGTGCGCTGGTGTCGCAACATGCGGGTATCAGGGCTTTGCTGGTGCATGCCCTGCACGACCGCGCCAAACAATTTTATGAACACTACGGTTTTCAGGTTTCGCCCGTCCACCCGTTGACCTTGATGCTGCGACTGCAACAAGCGTGAGTGTCTTTTTGACCTCTAGCGCTTAGCCGCTTACGCCCCCCGAAGCATCAATTCGGCGGCGCTGCCGCAACCGGCCACCCCCCTGAGAAATCAATGATCGCACCGGTCATGAAGCTGCCCTGCATGGTCGCCAGATAGTGGATGAGCTCGCCTATTTCCTGCGGCTGCCCCAGGCGTGCGGCTGGCACGGTTTGTTCGATGTAGGCGCGGCCAGCAGGGTCGTCAACGAAGCGGGCTTTGGGGTAGTAGGTTTCGCTGTAGAGGTAATTTGGCGCGATGGCGTTGACGGGGATGCCGTGCGGCGCGAGCTCGATGCTGAGCGATTTGACAAGCGCATTGGCCCCCGCCCGCGCGATGTCTGGAATCGATCCACCGCGCAGCGGCAGCCGGTTGCGATTCGAGGATATGAAAACAATGCGGGCCTTGGCTTGGGCTTTAAGCTGTGGAATGGCTGCGCTTGCGATGCCAAACGGGAACACAACCAAGCGTTCCAGCGTTGCTTGCAGGTTTTCTATCTCGGCCGCCTCGACGGGGCCGTGGATCGGTCGATAGGCATCGTTGCTCACCAAGACGTCCAAGCGATGGCTCACGGCCCAGGCGGCTTCGACAATCTCAGCCGGGCTTTGGTCGGGCACGATGACGACGTCTGGATTCGTGGTGCGGTATTGCTGTTGCACTTCAAGTGAAACGAACGCGACGTCGTGCACAACCACTTGGAATCCGGCCGTAAGTAGGGCATCAACCGCAGGCGGACCAGCAAAGGCGAGCGCATTGGTGATGAGGGCAACAGGCTTGTTCAATGGGGGTCTCCGGTATGGCGGTGGGTCTACGCAGGCATGGAGATGTGTGGGCAGGAGTGGGGCCTCAGTGTAAGACAGAGTCTGTTGAGTACGCCGCTTGGGTGTATAACCGAGACCCTCCGACAACACCGAATCCTCTCTGGCGCCGAAGCGCGCCACAACCTCAAGGAAACATCAGACATGGGCGCGCAGTGGAAAGCAAAAGGCAAGGAATTGGCGGCAAACGCCAGGGGCAAACTGTTTGGCCGCTTGGCCAAGGACATCATGGTGGCGGCGCGCGGCGGGGCCGACCCGGCGGCTAACTCGCGCTTACGCTTGATACTGGAGCAGGCGCGCAAGGTGTCCATGCCCAAAGAGACGCTGGAGCGGGCCATCAAGAAGGGTGCGGGCTTGACCGGTGAGGTGATCAATTTTGAACGCGTGATTTACGAGGGTTTTGCGCCACACCAAGTGGCGGTGATGGTGGAGTGCCTGACCGACAACGTTAACCGCACTGCGCCTGAGATGCGTGTGCTGTTTCGCAAGGGGCAGTTGGGCACGTCGGGCTCGGTGGCGTGGGATTTTGACCATGTGGGCATGATCGAGGCGGAGCCCGCTACGCCTGGGGCTGACGCTGAGATGGCGGCCATTGAAGCCGGTGCGCAGGACTTGGAGCCAGGCGAAGAAGAAGGCCACACCCTTTTCCTGACCGACCCCACCGACCTGGACTTGGTGAGCCGCGCCTTGCCCGCGCAGGGCTTCACCGTCTTGTCGGCCAAGCTGGGCTACAAGTCCAAGAACCCGGTGGACCCGGCCAACCTGAGTCCCGAGCATCTGGCCGAAGTGGAAGCCTTTTTGGCCGCCATTGATGAGAATGACGATGTGCAGAATGTGTTTGTGGGCTTGGCGGGGTGAGGCTTAGCGGGCTCGGGGCATTTGCCTGAAGGCTTGGTTTTCTGTAATATATCTATGTTTTCGTAGATACATTACAAGGAGCCTACCGTGCAAGCCACTGCCAAAGTATTCACCACGGGCCATAGTCAGGCCATCCGTTTGCCCAAGGCTTTCCGGGTGGAGGCTCGCGAAATGTGGATCAGCAAGAACGAAGGAACGGGGGAGATTACGCTCAAACCCATTCCAGCGCCTGATGCACTGGCCGCGTTTCTTGCTGAACTCAAAGGCATGCCCGTCACCAAGGAGTTCATTCAACCGCGTGACGACAGCCCACGCCCCAGCCCCTTTGAGGCTTGGGCCGAATGACAACGCTCTACCTGCTGGACACCAATATCGTCAGCTACTTTTTACGGCGCAGTTCACCAGCACTGGAAGCGAGAGTGAGCAATGCGTTGCAACACCAAACTGTGGCCATCTCTGCAATGACTCGCGCCGAATTACGCTTCGGCCAAGCCGCAATGAAGCCCGAAGACCGGCGACGCAGTCTGATTGATCACTTCCTCTTGCGGCTACCCAACATTGCGTGGACTAGCCACGCCGCCGATATTTACGGAGACATCAAGGCCGTGCATAAACGCGTAGGCACGCCAATTGGCGAGTTGGACACTCAAATTGCCGCCCACGCGCTTGCAGAAGACCTGATTTTGGTCACCCACAATACCCGCCATTTTGAAAAAGTACCGGGGTTGCGGATTGAAGACTGGATGGATTGAAACGACGACTTAGGCAAGCCTGGTGATTGAAATTACAGAGCGTGCCAAGCACATGACCGCCGATAGGTTATCGTATGCCCCATACCCATTTAAGGACGCCAGTGGCAAAACCCAACTACCAGTACGAAAAACGCCAGCGCGAGCTGGAGAAAAAGAAGAAGAAGGCTGAGAAGGCTTCGAAGAAAGAACCCCATTCCGAGTTCGCGCCACCTCAAGAGTCCATCGCTGACCCTGAGCCGGAAGTACCGGTGGGCGAGCAGCCCGCAGCCAATTAACGCTTCGGCCTAACTCACTGCCGGATCACATCCGCCCCCTTGGGCGGTTTGAACGTGAAGGTGTCAGCGGGCAGCACAGGATTGACTTCTACCTTGCTAAAGCTCAGCACCGAGCGCTGACCAAAGTTGTCGATGATCTCCAAAGCCGCTAGCTCGTTTGAGTTGGCGGCTTTTTCGCTCTGGCGAAAGCCGACGCGCACCGCTTGCAGCTGGCCGTCTTTGGCCTTGGGGCTGGCCAGCAGCCATTGAAGGCCATCTTGGTCGGGCGTAGAACTCAGGGTGAAATCGGCCTGCAGGGCGCGCAGATCGGGCGCAGAGGCGATCAAAGCCGCTGGGGTAGTGCCTAGGGCGCTAGCCTGCTTGCGCGCGGTGACCTGGTTCAAATCCACGTCATACAGCCACAGCGTTTGGCCGTCGGCCACGATGCTTTG
>CANCDA010000102.1 GCA_947374705.1 Comamonadaceae bacterium
GCCAGCCGTTAAGCGACGCACCAGGATCGGCTGCATGATGCCTTGCACTTTGATGGATTCAGCCAGCTCGTAGAGCGCGCCTTCGTCCATGCGGGTGCGCGGCTGGTACTGGCCAGCCACGATGTCGTCGAGCATCAGGCTGGTGGGCAAATCGGCGTTGGCCGATGCAGCGGCATCATCCACTTTGGGGCCCAGCAGGGCTTCGAGTCCCAGGCCCAAGCCTTTGGGTTTTTTAGTGACCATGGTTTCCTCTTTTCATTTCAATTCTTGCAAGCGAAGTAGCAACGTCTGTCCTTGCGGCCAGTCGCCCAGGTCGGCCTCGGCATTGATGTGGCCGATGGGGCCGCCGTCCACCAACGCCGAACCCCAATCACGGGCCAGCGCCTGCGATTGCGCCCAGATACAAAACGGGTCATTGCCACTGGCCACCAGCACGCTTTTAAAAGGCAGGGTTTGCCGCGTAATGGGTGACCAACTTGGCAGCAGGGCGCGCACGGCCTCACGCTCCACATCGGCGGGGGCGACCAACAGCGCGGCCTTGATGCGCTGGGTGTGCTGCGAGTGGGCAGCCCACGCGGCCACCTGGATGCAGCCCAGGCTGTGGGCGACCAAGATCACCTCGCCCACCGCGTCCAGTACCGCCGCATCAAGCTGCATCAACCAGTCGCCCCGCAAAGGTCGATCCCAGTCGTGCTGCTGCACACGCACATAGCCGTGCGCAACCTCCCAGCGGCTTTGCCAGTGCGTGGGGCCGGAGTTGTGCCAGCCCGGCAGGAGGAGGACGTTGGCAGGGTTCACGCCGGAATCAGACTGCCATGGCCTTGATGCGCTCCACCATTTCCTGCGCAAAGCTCACGTACGCCTGCGCGCCCTTGCTTGAGGCGTCAAACACCACGCCCGGCAAACCGTAACTGGGGGCCTCGGCCAGGCGCACGTTGCGCGGGATCACCGTGTTGAACACCTTGTCGCCAAAGTGGGTCTTGAGTTGGTCACTGACCTGCTGCTGTAAGGTGATGCGCGGGTCGAACATCACGCGCAGTAGGCCGATGATTTGCAGGTCTTTGTTCAGGTTGGCGTGCACCTGCTTGATGGTGTTGACCAGATCGGTCAGGCCTTCGAGCGCGAAGTACTCGCACTGCATGGGCACGATGACGCCGTGCGCGCTGCACAGGCCATTGAGCGTGAGCATGGACAGGCTCGGCGGGCAGTCTATCAGCACAAAATCGTAGTCTTTATCGACTTCGGCCAAGGCGTTTTTAATGCGCTGTTCGCGCCGCTCGACATCGACCAGTTCCACCTCGGCACCTGCGAGTTCGCGGTTGGCACCCAGGATGTCGTAGCTGCAGCCACCGTCGATGAGCTTGTCGCTCTTCACACGCGCCTCGGCCACCGAGGCGGACTCCAGCAGCACGTCATAGATGGTCAGCTCAAGCTTGCGCTTGTCCACGCCCGAGCCCATGGTGGCGTTGCCCTGCGGGTCCAAGTCCACCATCAGTACGCGCTGGCCGATTTTGGCCAGACCTGCCGCCAGATTCACCGTAGTGGTGGTCTTGCCGACACCGCCTTTTTGATTGGCAACACAGAATATTTTGGCCATGGAGTTTCTATAGGTGAGAAATGAGGAGGGGGTTAAGGACTTCAGCGGCCCAGCGCCAGACGCAGGCCAAAGCCGATCAGACACAGGCCCGCCAACTTCTCCATCGCGCGGCTGATCCAGGGTTTGGCGCGCAACTGTGCAGCCAAGAAATGCGTCAAGAGCACCACCACCAAGCCGTAGCAAAAGGTGAGTACCGCAATGGTCACGGCCATGAAGGCAAAAGTGCGTAACCCCTGATGCTGCACCGGGTCAACGAACAAGGGAAAGAAGGCCATGTAAAACACAATCGCCTTGGGGTTGAGCACGGTGATGAGGCAAGACTGGCGCAGGTAGTGCCCCGCCTTGATGTTGAGCACCGGGGCCGCACCCGGCTTGGCCAACAGCATACGACCACCGAGCCAAGTCAGGTAGGCCACACCCAACCACTGCACGACGGCAAATGCAGCCGGATAAGCCAGCAGCAGCGCCGCCACACCGACCACCGCCAGCCACAACAAAACTTGGTCACCCGCGATGACACCCAGCGTAGCAGCCAGCCCACCGCGCACGCCACCCTTGCCGGTGGACGTGATCAGGGCCAGATTCCCGGGGCCGGGAATGGCCAAAAAAAGGATGATGGCGGCGACAAAAGCGCCGTAATCCGCTACGCCGAACATGGTGATAAATAGAAAAATAGAAGGGGACGAACGACCGAGTGTACGTGAGCGCGCAATATCTTCTTCAAGGACAACTTGCCAATTACCCGCCCCACCCCGCCAAGCGGGAAGTCAGCTCCTCAAAAACTCAAGCTTTCAGGCGCAGCCAGACAATGCAGCGCTCAGCACTCAAGCCAGGAACACGGAGCTGTTCCACGTGAAACACATCAAGGTCTGTCGGCAAAGCAGCCAACTCATCGGTCGGCGGCTTGCCCTTCAAAGCCATCCAGATGCCTGACGGATTGGATTGCACTTCATCGCCCTTCTTCAAAGCCGAGCGCGACCAATTCGTGAAGTCCAGCAGTGAAGCAAAGGCGCGTGAACATACCACGTCAAACCCGTCACTCAAACTCTCCACCCGCGCATGCAACCCGCGCAGATTGGGCAACTTGAGCGCCAGCGCCGCTTGCGAAATAAAAGCGGCTTTTTTGGCCACCGTGTCCACACAGGTCACGTGAATGTCCGGACAGCAAATGGCAATCACCACACCGGGCAAACCTGCGCCCGCGCCCACATCCAGCAGCTTAAGCGCCCTGCCCCCGGTTTGTTGCCGCAACGGCAACACCGCCGCCAAGCTGTCCAGCAGATGGTGCGTCAACATCTCGGCCGGGTCACGCACCGCCGTCAGGTTATAGACCTTGTTCCATTTTTGAATCAGCGCCAAGTAGTCCAGCAGCAAGTCCAACTGACCCGCGTTGAGGGTCAAACCCAAGGTGTGCGCGCCCTCCTCCAAAGACTGGCGCAGAGGATGGGGCGGCAAGGCTCCGGTGCTCGTCATGCCACCGACTCATCGGCCAACACCTCACGCGGAGTCGTGGCAAAACCTTTGAAACCACCCTTTTTCAGATGAATCATCAGCAAGGAAATGCTGGCAGGCGTGATGCCGGAAATACGCGAGGCCAGCCCCAGTGTTTCGGGCCGCAAACGGGTCAAGGTCTGGCGTGCCTCAATGGACAGCGCCATCACCTGCATATAGTCCAAGTTAGCGGGCAACTTCATGCCCTCCAAATGCACGGCACGCTGCACCTCTTCAATTTGCCGGTCAATATAGCCCGAGTATTTGGCAGCAATCTCCACCTGCTCAATCACCGGGTCGCTCAGCTCACCGAGCGCTTGCGGCGCAACCGCCTCGCTGGCAAAACGTCCACCGTCCAACGACATCAGACTGGTGTAGTCCACATCCGGGCGGCGCAGCAGATCAAACAGATTGTGCTCATGCTCAATCGCCCTACCCAAAACCCGCGCAGACTCATCAGCAGGCAGATTGCGCGGATTCACCCAAGTGCTTTTCAGGCGCTCTGTTTCACGTGAAACAGCCTCGCGCTTGCGGCAGAAACTGTCCCATCGAATGTCATCCACCAAGCCCATGCGGCGACCTGCTTCCGTCAGGCGCATGTCGGCGTTGTCTTCACGCAGTTGCAGGCGGAACTCCGCTCGGCTGGTGAACATGCGGTAAGGCTCGGTCACGCCTTTGGTGATGAGGTCGTCCACCAGCACGCCGAGGTAAGCCTCATCACGACGCGGCAACCAGACATCCTCACCTCGGCACTGCAAAGCGGCATTGATGCCTGCAAACAGACCCTGAGCCGCCGCTTCTTCGTAGCCCGTCGTGCCATTGATTTGTCCGGCAAAAAACAGGCCCGCCACCTGGCGCGTCTCAAAGCTGGACTTCAACGAACGCGGGTCAAAGTAGTCGTACTCAATGGCATAACCGGGCCGCAGGATATGCGCGTTTTCCAGCCCCTTCATGCTGCGCACGAGCTGGTACTGAATGTCAAACGGCAGGCTGGTGCTGATGCCGTTCGGATATACCTCATGCGTGGTCAGCCCTTCGGGCTCCAGGAAAATCTGGTGACTGTCCTTGTCGGCAAAGCGGTTGATCTTGTCTTCCACGCTCGGGCAGTAGCGCGGTCCCACGCCTTCGATCTTGCCGGTGAACATGGGGCTGCGGTCAAAGCCGCTGCGGATGATGTCGTGCGTGCGCTCGTTGGTGTGGGTGATCCAGCACGGCACTTGGCTCGGGTGCATGGCTACGTTGCCCATGAAGCTGAACACGGGCATCGTCGGGCTCATGCCGCCCGGCATGCCGTCGCCGGGTTGCGCCAGACACTTTGAAAAATCAATGCTGCGACCATCCAGTCGAGGCGGCGTGCCGGTCTTGAGACGCCCTTGTGGCAATTTCAATTCTTTCAAGCGTGCCGACAGCGACACGGCGGGTGGATCACCGGCGCGACCGGCAGCGTAGTTGTTCAAGCCCACATGGATCTTGCCGTCTAAAAACGTACCCGCCGTCAACACCACCGTGCGGCTGCGGAACTGGATGCCCACCTGCGTCACTGCGCCCACGACGCGCTCGCCCTCCACCATCAGGTCATCCACAGCCTGCTGGAACAGCCACAAATTGGACTGGTTCTCCAGCCGCTTGCGAATCGCGGCTTTGTACAAAATGCGGTCGGCCTGCGCGCGGGTGGCGCGCACCGCCGGGCCTTTGGAACTGTTAAGAATGCGGAACTGGATGCCGCCTTCGTCAGTCGCAATCGCCATTGCACCGCCCAGCGCATCGACCTCTTTCACCAAGTGGCCTTTGCCAATACCGCCAATCGACGGGTTGCAGCTCATCTGGCCCAGGGTCTCGATGTTGTGGCTCAGGAGCAAGGTCTTGCAACCCATGCGAGCCGCCGCCAGAGCGGCCTCAGTACCCGCATGGCCACCACCGACCACGATCACGTCAAATTCTTGGGGGTAAAGCATCAAGCGGCCTCTGTCTATTCTGTAGTCTTTCATTTTAACGTAGGGCTTGATTTATCAAGGTTATAAGGCTCTTTGGTGCTATTCTTTTTATAGCCTTAAAGCCTTTTGAATTCATATGGCCCCGTCGATCTGAACCCCGAAAATTACCCCTCGTGGATAATCACGAACGATGGACACTCGCCGACTTTTCTCTCCCGCACTGCTGTGTGCCTTGCTTTCGCTAACGGCTACAACAAGGGCACAAAGTCTGACGACTCTAGCGCTCGATCCCTCCGACTCACCCTTCTCACTGCACGCCCAAACCACTTGGGTCTGGCAGGCCAAACCCGCCTTCGGTGCGGCCTACAGTGGCCCCAACAGCTTGAGCCCAATGGAAGAACGGTCTTACTCATTAACAGCCACAGCCGACCTCGGCTTGCGTCTGTGGGAAGGCGCACAAATCCACCTCAACCCCGAAGCCGCCCAAGGCGTACCGCTGTCCCGCTTGACGGGCGCAGGCGGACTTTCCAACGGAGAGTTAGCCCGCACTTCTGGGCCAGAGACCAGCAGCTACCGCGCTCGACTTTTTTTACTCCAGCGTTGGGGCGCTGGGGGCGAGCTTGAGACTATCGCACCGAGCTTTAACGAGGTCGGTGGAACCGCCAGAGCCAGCCGCTGGACGCTGGTGCTGGGCACGTTTTCCCTGCTCGACTACTTTGACCCCAACCCCTACGCCAAAGACCCGCGCAGCCAGTTCTTCAACTGGTCTTACCTGACCCATGGGGCTTGGGATTACGCCGCCGACGCGCGCGGCTACACCAGCGGTTTTGTGCTGGAATACCGCAGCCCCGCCTGGGCTGTGCGCGGTAGTCGCGCCATGCTGCCGGTCGAGTCCAACGGCTTGACGTTGGACGGCAATCTAGGCCAACACTATGGCGACCAGATCGAGGCCGAGGCCGACCTGCCCCTGCGCCTGCCTGCCGGGCCCTTACGTGCCCGTTTACTGGCCTTCAGCAACCAGGCGGTGATGGGCAACTACAGCGATGCACTAGCGCTCGGCCACAGCCTCAACGCAACACCCAGCGTGGCACTGGTGCGGCGCGAGCAAACCAAAACCGGCTGGGGCTTCACGCTGCAAGCCCCGCTGTCGGATGACGCAGGCTTGTTCTTACGCCTAAGCCGCAACAACGGCGAATCTGAAACTTACGCTTTCACGGAGATCGACCAGCAAATGGCATTCGGTGGCCAGTTCACGGGTGCGCCTTGGGGCCGACGTGCAGACCGCTGGGGCATAGCTTTGGCCATCAATGAACTCTCAAGTCCGCACCGTGCTTATTTGACGGCAGGCGGGCAAGGCTTTTTCTTAGGCGATGGCGCCTTGAACTACGCTCCCGAACGTGTGCTGGAGACCTGGTACCGCATCGCCCTGCCCGATGTGGCCACCCGTGCTGGCCGCGTTCAATCGGCCGTATCTCTGGGTTGGCAACACATCACCAACCCTGGCTACAACCAAGACCGTGGCCCCGTTCAAACCTATTCCCTGCGTTGGCACTCTGAGTTTTAAATTCATGAACCGCCAGCTGCTCTCAGGTCTCACCTTGATGTTGATCGGGCTGACGTCCGTGTCAGCGCAGAGCGTCAATACCGCGACTGAAAGCCCCCACCCCTTCAAACTTACCACGGGCCTGTACCAGTACACCAGCCCTGACGGTCAAAGCAGCAACGCGGTGGACATCAACCTGCGCCACAGCTCTGTCATCGGCAATGTTTGGCTCGGTCACTTTGACTGGAAAGCTCAAGAACTGACACAAGACCGCGTGGGTTGGGACAATACCCTCCCACTCACCACTCCTGTGGGTGAAATACGCCTCATCCCCTCGCTGCAACTGGCTACCGGCGGAGCATGGAACGGCAGCTTCGGTATGGAAACCGGAGAACGCTGGTTCATGGGTGCAGGGTTGGGCCGTACCAATCTGCGTGATTCAGTCAGCCTGAACTTTGACCCGAATGACGCACTCAGTTTTTCAGGCGGCTACCGCTGGCCAGATAGTCAATCCCTCTCCTTCATGCTGGTGCGGGACAACCGTCTTAACCCCGATCAACGCCATCTGCACCTGATTTACAGAAAACCTCTGCCAGATCACCATCGGCTCACTCTGGATGTTCTCTTGAAGTCAGGCCTGGTGGAGGGTGAAACCATAGAGCGCACCGGCTTAGCCCTCACCTACGACTGGCCACGCTGGTTCGTGCGTGCCAGCTACGACCCCAAAGCCAACTTCACCACCCAAGACCTCTGGAGATTGGCCATCGGCACACGGTTTTAACGCGGTATAAACATGTGGATAAGTTTCTAATAAAACCCAAGTTATCCACAGATTTTTCACTTCTTAAAAGTTGTTCATCGTTTCATGACAGCACGCAACCCGGGTGGTGCACACCCTTCAAAGCCAGCTAAGTCATTGAAAACAATCGTAAAAAACAACTTACCCACAATCAAGTGCAACACCTACTACTACTACTATCTTTAATTAAGTAATTTAAGTAAGAGATAACAAGAGACCTCATGAAGTCAGTGACAGATTTTTCCCCCGGCATCCTTGGCCTTGATTTTGGAACATCCAACTCCGCATTGGCTTGGGTTCAAGCCTCACCCACACCACAGGGTCTAGCTCGCGCACTGGTGCTAGAAGACGATGCCCACACCTTGCCTACGGCTGTTTTTTACAACGCTGAAGATCGCAGCACCCACTTTGGCCGTGAAGCCATTTGCCTGTACTTGAATGGCACTGAAGGCCGTTTGATGCGTTCGCTCAAAAGCTTATTGGGCAGTCCACTTTTGGGTGAAACCACCTTGGTGAATGGCCAGCTTTTGAGTTTTCAAGACATCATTGCCGGATTTTTGAAAGAGCTGTGTCGGCGGGCTACGCAACAACTGGGTGCAATACCGGAACGTGTGGTCATCGGCCGCCCAGTTCATTTTGTGGACGATGACCCGGCGCGTGACGCTCAAGCTCAAGAAGCCTTGCGGCAAGCGGCGCAGCAAGCAGGTTTGATGAATGTGGGTTTTCAGTTGGAGCCAATTGCGGCGGCGCTGGACTATGAACGCCGCGTTACCCGTGAGAGCCTGGTGTTGGTGGTGGACATTGGTGGGGGAACCTCCGATTTCACCGTGGTGCGATTGGGACCCGACCGAGTGGCAAGGGCTGCACAGCAGGCAGACCGTGTCAGCGACGTGTTGGCCACCAGTGGCGTGCACATCGGCGGTACGGATTACGACCAAAAACTCAACCTGGGTCACGTCATGCCCTTGCTGGGCCTGCGCCACCAGGGCCCAAGGGGGCGTGAAGTGCCCAGTGGGGTGTTCCATGACCTGGCCACCTGGCACTTGATCAACTGGCGCTACAGCCCCCGTGCGGTGCGTGAAGCCTTTGCTTTGAAGGATGAGTACAGCGATAAGCAATTGCACCAGCGTTTGATGAAGGTGTTGCAAGAGCGCTTAGGTCATCAGATGGCTAACGAGGTAGAACAAGCCAAAATCAAGTGTTCTCAGAGCGGGCAGACCAGCCAGATTGATCTAAACCGTATTGAGATCGGTTTACAGGCCCT
>CANCDA010000103.1 GCA_947374705.1 Comamonadaceae bacterium
GTCCGGCCAAAGCCATTGCACGGGTTCGGGCGTCAGGTCAGCGCCGCAAGTCAGTACCACCGTGCTCTTGGGCAATGAGTCAGTGCCAAATTGGCCGCTAGCCCTCGTAGAACGTGCGGGAGCAGCTACTGAATTGATAGCGACTGCAAGCCCCACGTCGTCGTCCAGACCGGCTGCCATGTGTTCATAGTCTTGCGGATTCATGCGAAAGCCTCCACCAGTCGGTTGATGCGATTGGCCGCCACCATCAGGCGTGCCCGGTCGGTATCGGTCAGTGCCACGCCGTTGGCCACATTGCCCGCAGCTACAGCCGCGAGCGTGGATTCAAACGCCATCACCGACAGCGCCAGGCGCGGGCTGAGTGGCGTGGCTTTGGTTTGCACCTGCGGACGGCCATCGTCCACCCAGCAGCCCAAGGCTTTGGCAGCTTCGACAAACTCGCGGCCACCGTCCTTGATCTCATAGGCAAGTACGTCGCCGCCTTTCTCGCTGCAGCTCATGCACACCCATGCGCCCGTGGCGACGTTGACGCGCATGGAATCTGAGCCACCGTGAAAGTTGCAGGTGGTGGTTTTCCACTTGGCAGACCGGGGGCCTTTGAGGGTCAGGCCCTGGTTTTCAAAGTAGGTTGCAGGGTCGGGGAGTAGGGTGCGATCAAATGGCATGTTGACCTCCCGCTGCGAGTGAAACCGACGTGCGTACAGGCGTGCTTTTTCCCGGCGTTGTGCCGTTCAAGGTGCTTTTCATGGTGCACCTCGTTTAGAAAGAAGCAATCAGGGCGCGAATGTCGGCGCTGCGCCAGGCGACGCAGCGTTTTGACAGCTTCACGGGCGCGGGGTAACGGCCTTCGGCTACGCCCGCCCACCAGTGGGATCGGCTAACCGGGACGTGTGCCAACACCGTGGGCAAGCGCCACAGGGCAATGTCAGGATTTAGGGGAGAGGGGAGAGCGCCAGCCGGAATGGTGGCATTGGGTTGCGCATCTGCGCGAGGGTTTGAGGTCATTTGGTTTACAGCGCCGTCTCGGCGTTTGTTGGTGGATGAACTGCGCTGGTCAGCGCCTACCTTGGGGTTTCTGGTTCTGAGTGCCTTTCTACTTTGTCGGTCGGGGTCGCCATCGCCTTCGCCGCCTTCGTCGTCATCACTTGCTGCCACGTCGGGGCCATCGGTTACGCCAGCCGCTGCGCCACCGCCGCCGGATTCGGGCATGTCGTCGCTGATGCTGAGGGTGGGAGTTTGACCATGGACGTTTACCTGTTTGTTGGCAACGGCTTGGCCGGAAGGAAGGTAGCGAATCTCGGGATCGCGCCCGCAGTTACCAACCAAGATGACTTTGTTTACGCTTGACATGAATGTGTTGCCCTCTGGTGCGGACCCCGATAAACCCGAATGGGTTTATATCCAGTAGTCCAGGCAAGCCGTTTATAGCACGCACACATCCAAGATGCAACAAAACAACGTAATTGTGGATAACGTGCGCGCTATATCGCGTTTTGCTGCTAATCCAGCATGGCGGCAACCCGCGCTCGCACTTCTTCCACCAAATCGTCCGGCGCTTGCTCAATCAGGGTCAATCCGCGCTGTGACGGGTCAATCATTCTGAACTGGTGCACCAGCACCACGCCTTGCGTTTGCGTGCCGAAGCCCATCAAGCTGACCGACAAACCGGCGTTGCGCGCACCCATGCCACCCTGCGTAATGGGGCACACGCCAATCATGCCCAGCCGATTTAAGTCGGCGTGCGTCACCACAATGCCGGGCCTGCGTCCTTGTTGCTCCTGGCCCAGCGTGGGGTCGAAACTGGCCACCACAATGTCGCCGCGCTGCCAAACCTTGCGACTCAAAGGGGAACCTCTTGGCCGACGGCGGGCATGTTGTCCCAGTCCTTGTCGATCACCAGCGGCTCGTCGCCCTGCATGGCCAACAGTTCTTGCAAGCTGTATTTGCGACGGCTGATCGGCGAAATGATCAAGCGCCCGGCGTCAAATTCAAAACTCACCTTGTCGCCAGGGTGCAGGCCAGTGGACTTGGCCAGCGACTGCGGAATGGTCACGGCAATGGAGCCACCAGCGGCGCGGAGTGTGGATGTGTGCATGATTTGACCTGTTAATGTCCAATGGAGTCCAAGGATGTAGCACTTAGTTTAACTGGAATGGTGGAAAATTGCATCAGGCAGCCCGCAACGTCACCACATTGGCCGGTTTGTTGGTCAGCAAGTCGAGCCGTTCACCCCACAGCCGCCACGCATCACGCATGGGGCCTTCATAGGTGGCGCGCTGGTAAATGCGCTTCATCTTGTTCTCTTCGGTGTGGTTCAGACACTTCTCGATTACATCGGGCAGCGCGCCCAGTTCGGCCATGGCGCTCGCGCCCGTGCGGCGCAGGTCATGTGGTCGCCATTGGCCACCCCCGAGTTTCAGCGCGTCGATCAGCTTGGTGCGGCCCGCAATCTGCCCGCCCGGTTCGCGCTGGCGGTCGGCCACCTGCTTGGTGACGGTTTTGGTATCCAGTGGCAAATTAGTCTTCTCAATAGCCGGGTCGTAACGGCTGCCAGGGAAGCACCACGGCGTTTCACCAGTAATGGCGTGCAGGCGCTCAAACTGGCGCAGCGCAAAGTCACTGAGCCACACCTGGTGCGACTTGCCGTTTTTGGTTTCGGGCAGCACCCACAGACGGCGTTCAAAATCCACATGCTCCCAGCGCGCGCCCACCGTTTCGCCAATGCGGGTGATGGTCGCCATTTGAATCAGCAAGGCGCATTGCGACGTTTCGGCCAGACCCGAGCGGGGCAGCCTCTTCAACAGGTCGATCAACTCCGCTTCGCCCAGCACCCGGTCGCGCTCGCCATCCGGCCCAATCTTGGCTTTCTTGATTCGCGCCGTCGGATCGGCTTCCACATAGTCGCGGTCCAGCGCAAAGCCAAACATCTGCCGCAGGTCGGACAGCACGCGCTTGGTCATGCGCACCACGTCGCGGGCCATCATGGTGTCCACGATGTTCTGAACGTGCGCCTTTTTCACATCAGCCACGGCCAGGTCACCAACCAACGGGAATACGTCGCGCTCAAATGCGCGCTGCGCCTCAGCACCGCCGTCGCCGCGCTGCTTCAAAGCCAAGTCGCGCCACAGTTTGAACAATTGCCGCACCGTCAAACGGGCCTGCTGCTCGGCGATCACTTCCAGCCGGTCAAGCTGCTTGTTATGGGCTTCCACCTGGTCGACTTCGATTTTGAGTTTTTCGGTGGCCTTGCGCTGCACCGGGTCGGTGCCGGACTTCACTTCCACGGCCAGCCGGTCGCGCTCGTCGCGCAGGGCTTTGAGTGACATCTTGGGCCAGGAGCCGATGCGCACCTGGCGGGTTTTGCCGCCCAGCTTGTACCGCCACTGAAAATCCACGCTCACATGATTCTTGGTGTCAGGCGTGGCCCGCACCATGCCAAACATGGACCCGCCATCCGGCAAACGCTTGCCGTCGTCCGTGCCGCGCAGCGCTTCCAGCGCCTTGGTTGTGATCAATGCCATGTCAAATTGCCCCCACCATTGCCCCCACCGTTAGGGTGGCTCAGAGTGTAACTTGCTGGATTGCTTTGGACTACAACAAAATGCTACAAGTCTGTAACTTGTTGATTTATATAGATTAATTTCAATTTATGAGATTGCGCTGTACCTTGCTGGAAATACAAGGGGTAGCATGGGGTGCAAGGGGTCGAAGGTTCGAATCCTTTCACACCGACCATATGAATCAAGGACTTAGAGTAAAAATGCTCTAAGTCCTTTCTTCTTTCTGGCTCCAAAATCATCTGTTGTCCCAACCGTTGTCACAATTGCGGGCAAAGCTTGGGATGGCGCAGTCGTATCAAACGCAGACCTTCCAGTCTCTGAGCGGAACAAATTGAAGCTAACCCGCAGCTTCCTGCCCACTCTCAATATGCCCCCGCATAGCTGCCTGCGCAGCCGCAGCATCCCGCTTCTTTAGCGCTGCCATGATGGCCGCATGCTCGGCCAATGACTCTTCAATCCGCCCCGCCTTCAGTAGCGACTGCGCGCGGTTGAGCTTCATCACTTTGCGCAGGTCGGCCACCATTTGGTCGCGCCAGCGGTTGTTGGCGACCTCCAGCAGTTTGTGGTGAAAGGCCTCGTTGAGGGTGAAGAAGCGGATGTGATCTTTGCGGTCTTTGGCGGCTTTTTCTAGCTGCTGGTGCAGGGCTTGCAGTTCTTGAAGTTGTGCGTCGGTTGCCAAGGTGGCCGCAGCCGCAGCGGCATCGGCCTCCAGCACGGCCATCAGGTGGAAAACGTCGCGCAGGTCTTTGTCATTCACTTCGGTCACATACGCGCCGCGTCGTAGCTTCATGGTGACCAGGCCTTCGGTCGCCAGCACTTTGATAGCTTCACGCAGGGGGGTGCGGCTGATGCCGTATTCGGCGGCCAACTTCAATTCGTCAATCCAGGCACCGGGTTCCATGTCGCCTTGGACGGCTTTGAAAATGCGTTGACGCAATAGCTCAGCCACCTCTTCATAAAGGGCGCGCGGTTTGAGTCGGTCGTGGGGGACGGCGGCGTTCATGGGTTAAATTTTAGCGCGAAATTGAATTTTGAATTTATAATTACAGCAGAAACTTTGAGTAAAATTCAAACATGACTGAACCCTTCAAGCCCGCCAGCCTCGACGCTTGGCACAAAGCCGCAGCCAAGTCTGCCCCCGGTGGTGATGTGGAGGCGCTCAATTGGCTCACGCCTGATGGCATCAGCGTCAAGCCGCTGTACACGGCTGAGGACATCAAAGACCTGCCGTATGCCAACACGCTACCGGGGTTCGAGCCCTATCTGCGCGGCCCGCAGGCCACCATGTACGCGGTGCGGCCTTGGACGATTCGCCAGTACGCGGGGTTCTCTACCGCTGAAGAGTCGAATGCGTTTTACCGTAAGGCCTTGGCCGCAGGCGGGCAGGGTGTGTCGGTCGCGTTCGATCTGGCCACGCACCGGGGCTACGACTCAGACCACCCGCGAGTTACGGGCGACGTGGGCAAGGCCGGCGTTGCCATTGATTCGGTGGAGGACATGAAAATTTTGTTCGACCATATCCCGCTGGACAAAGTCTCTGTCTCCATGACCATGAATGGCGCGGTGTTGCCGGTGTTGGCGGGCTATGTGGTGGCGGCAGAGGAGCAGGGTGTTTCGCAAGCGCAGCTCAGTGGCACGATCCAGAACGACATCCTCAAAGAATTCATGGTGCGCAACACCTACATCTACCCGCCTGAGCCCAGCATGCGCATCATCGGCGACATCATTGAGTACACGGCGCAGCACATGCCGAAGTTCAACTCGATTTCCATCAGCGGCTACCACATGCAAGAGGCCGGTGCCAATCAGGCGCTGGAGTTGGCCTTCACCCTGGCCGACGGCAAAGAGTACGTGAAGACCGCCATTGCCAAGGGCATGGACGTGGACGCCTTCGCCGGGCGCCTGTCCTTCTTCTGGGCTGTGGGCATGAACTTCTACCTGGAGATTGCCAAGATGCGCGCGGCTCGCCTGCTGTGGTGCCGCATCATGAAGGGCTTTGACGCCAAGAGCCCGAAGAGCCTGATGTTGCGCACGCATTCGCAAACCAGTGGCTGGAGTCTGACCGAGCAAGACCCGTACAACAACGTCGTGCGCACCACGATTGAGGCCATGGCGGCGGTGTTTGGCGGCACGCAGTCGTTGCACACCAATTCATTCGACGAGGCTATTGCCTTGCCGACCGAGTTCTCATCGCGCATCGCCCGCAACACCCAGCTCATCATCCAGGAAGAGACCCACATCACCAACGTGGTGGACCCCTGGGCCGGCAGCTACATGATGGAAAAACTCACCCAAGACATGGCCGATGCCGCGTGGGCCATCATCGAAGAAGTCGAAGCCATGGGCGGCATGACCAAAGCGGTGGACAGCGGCTGGGCCAAGCTGAAGATCGAAGCCGCTGCCGCTGAAAAGCAGGCGCGCATTGACAGCGGCCAAGATGTGATTGTTGGCGTCAATAAGTACAAACTCAAGGCCGAAGACGCGCTGGAAACCCGCGACATCGACAACGTGGCGGTGCGCGAAGGGCAGATTGCGCGACTCAAAACCATCAAAACCAATCGCGACACAGCTGTCGTAGAACGTGCGCTGGCCGCACTCACTTTTGCAGCAGGCCATCCGGGCACAGAAAACGCAGGCAACTTGTTGGGCCTGAGCATAGCCGCCATCCGCGCCCGTGCCACGGTGGGCGAGGTGAGCGATGCGCTAGAGAAAGCCTTTGGCCGTCACCGCGCCGACATTCACAAAGTCAGCGGCGTTTATGCGGCAGCCTACGACGTTGATGCGAGTCAGGGGGACACCATGGACTACTGGAACGCGCTCAAAAAGGACATCGCCGATTTCGCCGAAGCGCAAGGCCGCCGACCGCGCGTGATGGTTTCCAAACTGGGTCAAGATGGTCACGACCGGGGTGCCAAAGTGGTGGCCACAGCCTTTGCCGACCTGGGTTTTGACGTGGACA
Organism: Comamonadaceae bacterium; assembly: GCA_947374705.1. GTDB lineage: Bacteria > Pseudomonadota > Gammaproteobacteria > Burkholderiales > Burkholderiaceae_C > CANCDA01. The sequence goes on from CANCDA010000103.1 coordinate 6,520, forward strand.
TGGGCCCCTTGTTCCAGACACCCGAAGAATGCGCGCGCCAAGCCATCGAAAACGACGTGCATGCCGTGGGTGTCTCCACCTTGGCGGCGGGTCACAAAACCCTGGTGCCCGCCATCATTGCCGAACTGAAGAAGCAGGGCGCAGACGACATCATCGTTTTTGTCGGCGGCGTGATTCCGCGGCAAGACTACGACTTTTTGTACGAGGCAGGCGTCAAAGGCATCTACGGCCCCGGCACACCGATCCCGGTGAGCGCGCGGGATGTGCTGGTGCAGATCAAGAAGGCGTTGGCGGCTTAATTCTAGATGTGATACAGTATTTTTGTAATACATCAGGAGTTTCAATATGACTATTTCTGTTCGGATGGGCCCCTTGCTTGAAAAAGAGCTGGAGATGGCTGCCAAGCGCCATGGGGTCACCAAATCTCAATTTGTGATTGATGCCGTAGAGCGTGCGCTGGGGCATAAAGACCCCTTTCAACTGCTTCACCAGGTGCGCGAAGAGTTTGCGCCCTATCACCTGGCGCAGGGGGCTAGCTTGCCCGAGTCAGCCGCTGAAGCCGTCTCGCCCGCCACGCAAAAACTACGTTCAAGCTTGAAGGCCAAGCACAAGGCCGAGTTAACCGATTGGGAGGCTTACCAAGCCGCCAAATTGAAGGGCCAGGATTGGAAGCCCTCATGAAGGTGGCCTTGATGGACGCTGGTCCCTTGGTTGCTTTGTTTGACCGAGATGACCCGCATCACGCGCGCTACAACGGCCTGCTGGGTGATCGCACCACGGCGTGGCGACTTTACAGCACCTGGCCGTGCATTGTGGAGGCCAGCCACCTGCTTGGCCCGGTCAGCCGCCTGGAGATGTTGAAGTGGGTGGGTTTGGGTGGCCTGCACGTGTTCCCGTTTGATGCCACGGCCCTGGTTGATATGACGGCATGGATGCTGCGTTATACCCAGCCTCCACGCTCAGAGATGGATTTGGCAGATGCCTCGCTCTACTGGGTGGCCTGTGAAACAGGTGTGTGCAACATTTTGACGATTGATGTGCGTGACTTCACCCGCTATCGCCTGCCCGATGGGCGCATGTTTGAACTGCATTGACACCTATGCAATCATCAGCCTTCTTGTTGGAGTTGATCGTGCGTGGGCAGTCCACAGCCCAACGCCGCGCCATCGCCAAAGCCATCACTCTGCTCGAATCCACTCGCGCTGACCACCGGGCGCAGGCGGATGAGTTGTTGACGGCGCTGCTGCTGCACACCGGAAAATCTTTCCGCCTCGGCATTAGCGGCGTGCCCGGCGTGGGTAAATCGACCTTCATTGAAGTGCTGGGGCTGTACCTGATCGAGCAGGGCCACCGCGTGGCGGTGCTGACGATTGATCCGTCCAGCAGTGTGTCAGGTGGCTCCATCCTGGGCGACAAGACGCGCATGGAGTTGTTGTCGGTCAACGACAAAGCCTACATCCGGCCCAGCCCGTCCAGCGGCACGCTGGGTGGCGTGGCCGAGAAAACGCGCGAGGCCATGCTGGTGTGCGAGGCTGCAGGTTACGACGTGGTGATTGTCGAGACCGTGGGCGTGGGCCAGAGCGAGACGGCGGTGGCCGGTATGACCGATATGTTTGTGCTGATGCAGTTGCCCAATGCGGGCGATGATTTGCAGGCCATCAAAAAAGGCGTGATGGAGTTGGCCGATTTGGTGCTCATCAATAAGGCCGACATTGACCCCGATGCGGCCATGCGCGCTCAGGCGCAAATCATGTCGTCATTGCGACTTTTGGGCTTGCATGGACACGGGCCGCACCTGGAGAACGCGGACGCGGGGGTGTGGCAGCGCCGGGTGATTCAAATCAGCGCGCTAAAAGGCAGCGGCGTGGCGGATTTTTGGGCCGCCGTGTCGCAGTTCCGCACTGGGCAGACGGCCAATGGGCAACTGGCCACGCGGCGTCAACAGCAGTCGCTGGCTTGGATGTGGGAGCGCATTGAGGCGGGTTTGAAGCACGCGTTTCACCACGATTCCCAGATACAGGCGCTGTTGCCCAACA
>CANCDA010000104.1 GCA_947374705.1 Comamonadaceae bacterium
CAACATCAAGGCGGATTGAAAACATGACTACAAAAACTGAACCCGGTAAACCCACCATCGGCCTCATCGGCCTGGGCATCATGGGCAGCGCCATGGCCTTGGAGCTGCTCAAAAACGGTTACCCCGTCACCGGTTTTGATGTGGTGCCCACCGCCTGCAAACGCTTGAAAACCGCCGGTGGCCAAGCCCTCAAATCAGCCGCCGCCGTGGCTGATGCGTCCGACATCCTCATCATCGCCCTGGCCACCTCAGACGCCTTGCGCGCCACCGTCGATCAACTCCTCACCATCCAGCCCAAAGCAGCAGGGCAAACCATGGTCGTGATCGAAACCAGTACCCTGCCCATCGAAGATAAAAACCACGCCTTCAAAGCCCTCAAGCGCGTGGGCATGACCGTGCTGGACTGCCCCATCAGCGGCACCGCCGTGCGCATGAAAGAGCGCGCCTGGACGGTGTTTGCTAGCGGCAGCAAGCCTGCGTTCAAGCGCGTCGAATCCATCCTGCGCGTCTTCACCGACAACGTGCCTTATGTCGGCGCCTTCGGCAACGGCACCAAAATGAAGTTCGCCGCCAATCACCTGGTGGCCATCTACAACGTGGCCTATGCCGAGTCGGTGAACCTGGCGCGCAAGATGGGGCTGGACCCGCAGGCCGTGCTCGACCTGTTTGGCCACAGCCCCGTCATCGGCACCGGCGTCATGCGCCTGCGCATGCCCTTCATGATCCAGCGCAGCTACTCACCCCCCACCATGAAGGTGGAAGTCTGGCAAAAAGACATGCAAGTCATCGGCGACATGGCCAAGTCCGTGAACTGCCCCACCCCCCTTTTCAACGCCAGCGCCGCCATCTACACCGCCGCCATGGCGCAGGGTTTGGATCAAGAGGACACGGCTTCGACGAGCGAGGTGTTGGCGGGGATGGCGGGGATCAAGTAGCGCGTACTGCGTATTAAAAAATCGACGCTGACATTCGTGCGCGCTGGAACTCAGTCGGATCAACACAACCACCATGACACGCCTTTGCCTACTCCCGCTGCTCCAGCGCACCGCACTGCAATTCCAAGTGCCCGTTGGCGTCTGCGACAGCCACGCCCACGTCTTCGGCCCCTTTGCCCGCCACCCGCCGGCCGATGACCGCAGCGACACCCCAGCCGAATTCGACGGCGCATCCTTCATCGCGCACCTGGATCAACTCGGGCTGACGCGCGGCGTGCCCGATGACGGCGTGTTGATGAACCTCTTGGCGCGCTGGCTGCCCGACCCTGCGCAGCGCCAGCGTGTGCTGGTGGACAACCCTGCACGTCTGTATGACTTCACAAGATCGTGAAAAATTCTGAAAACCACCCCGTGTGCATTTTGCTGTCCGAGCAGGCGCTGGGCCAGCACCATGCCGCCATTGCCGAGGTGATGGGCACGCGTCCGTTTGAGCTGCTCAGCATCGAGTCCGCCGTGGCCAGCGGCCGCAGAGACATCGACATCGCCTTCATCTCGCGCGACGTGACCGGTCGCTCTACCAAGCACGAGCTGGCCCCAGCGCTGCAAGCCTGCTACACCGTGCTGCGTGAGTCAGCGCCACTGCAATGGGTGCACATCCACTCCGCCGGTGCCGACCGACAAATCTACCTGGACTTGCGTGCACGCGGCGTGCAAATCCACACCTCCTCCGGGGCGAACGCAGAGGTCGTGGCGCAAATGGCGCTGACGGGCTTGCTGGCCTTGGCACGCAAGTTCCCCCAACTCATGGCAGCGCAACGCGAGCGCCGCTGGGCACCACGGCTCGGCAGTGATGCACCACGCGACCTGGCCGGGCAAACGGTGGTGCTGGTCGGCTGGGGGCCCATAGGCCAGCGCATTGCCGATTACTTGCGCCTGCTGGGCATGAAGCTGATCGTGCTGCGGCATTCATCACCCGAGCCTACCCATGACGGCGTGCACATGGTGAGCTTCAAGGACTTCGCCACAGTGCAGCCCCAAGCCGATTGGCTGCTGCTGGCCTGCCCGCTCACCGATCAAACCCGCCACTTGGTTGATGCCCGCGCACTGGCTTTGATGCCACGCGGCGCAGGCCTCATCAACGTGGCACGCGGTGAAGTCGTGGTGGAGGCTGACGTGATTGACGCCCTGCGCTCAGGCCAGTTGGGCAGCGCCTACCTCGATGTGTTCGAGCACGAGCCCTTGTCCGCGGAGTCACCGCTGTGGACGATGGACCAGGTCATCATCACCCCGCACACCGCCGGCCATTCGGACGGCAATGCGCAGCGCGTGGTGGGGATGTTTTTGGAGAACTTACGGCGCTGGGTTGCCAGATGATGAAGGCTCGTGGCTAAACGGAGGAACATGACCAGGAAAACAACATGAACGAGACAACACAAAACCTAGTGCCCGAGCCTGCCGATACCCTGCACGCCGAACTGCGCGCGCTGATTGCCAGCAGCCGCCAGCGGCTGGCGGGGGCCGTGAATGCGGAGCTGACGCGGCTGTATTGGAGCGTGGGCCAAAGGCTGCGCACTGAAGGGCTAGGGCAAGGCCGCGCAAACTATGGAGCCCAACTGCTGGACCAACTGGGCCAACAACTGTCGCAAGAATTTGGCCGGGGATTTGAGTCGCGCAACCTGCGCCGCATGGTGAAATTTGCCGAAAGCTTTCCCGATGCGGCGATTGTGTCAACACTGTCGACACAATTGAGCTGGAGCCACATGGTCGCCATCGTGGCGCTGAAAACCCCGCAAGCCCGCCAGTTTTACGCCAGCCAGGCCGCACAAGACGGCTGGAGCGTGCGCGAGCTGGCACACCAAATCGAACGCAAGGCCTTCGAGCGCACAGAGCTTGCCGCCTTGCAAACCCCCACACCCGTTCGGGCTGAGCCTGTCGAAGCCCAAAGCACCCCTGCGCTAGTCTTCAAAGACCCGTACTTCCTCGACTTTTTGGGCCTGCGCCAAGGCCACGACGAGGCCGATTTAGAAGCCGCCATCCTGCGCCAGCTAGAAGCCTTCATCCTGGAACTGGGCCGAGGCTTTGCGTTTGTAGAGCGCCAAAAGCGCATGGTCATTGACGGCGACGACTTTTATCTGGACTTGCTTTTCTACCACCGTGTTCAGCGCATCGCAAAGTCGAAACAGTAAGCGCACGCTCGGACTACTTTTCCCAAGTTCAATTAGAGAGATGTAATTGCGATCGACGTCAACAGTTGACCCCATGACCGGTCGCGTCGATTACTTCTTTGCGCCCTTGGTGTCGAACGCGGAGATCATCAAGGCAGAGGGCATCAAGACGCAGTGAGGCCTGATGGTGAGTCGCCATATGGATGCACTTCACTTCACCAGGCCGATCACGATACCCAAAAACAGCGTGAGGCCCAGCCAGTGGTTCAGACGAAACGCTTTGAAGCAACCCTCGCGCGAGCGCTCTCGAATCAATCGGTAATGCCAAACCACTTGCCCAAGCGCCAAAGTGATTGCTATCAATAAAATAGCTGTCTGTGCTAATGAATAAAGGGCTACAGCCCAAATTGACAGGTAAATCAGGTAGCAAAGCAGCACCGCCAGCACATCGAAGCGCCCGAGCGTGATGGCCGAGGTTTTCATGCCGATGCGAAGGTCATCGTCGCGATCCACCATGGCGTACTCGGTGTCGTAGGCCAGCACCCAGAACAGGTTGCCCAGCAGCAGCAGCCAGGCCAGTGGTGGAACCTGTGACTGAACAGCGGCGAAGGCCATCGGGATACCGAAACTGAAGGCCACACCCAACACCGCCTGTGGCATCGCAAAGAACCGCTTGGCAAAGGGGTAGGCGATGGCCACCGCCAGTGCGCCGAAGGACCAGGCCACGGCCACCGCATTGGTCGTCAGCACCAGGCCGAAGGCCAGCAGCGCCAGCACCGCCCCCAGACTCAAAGCTTCGCGCACCGACACCGCGCCGGTGGTCACGGGGCGCTGCGCGGTGCGTTTGACGTGGCGGTCAAAGTCGCGGTCGGCCACGTCGTTGAGGCAGCAGCCCGCACTGCGCATCAAGATCGTGCCCAGCACAAACACCGTCAACAAATGCCAGCCCGGAAAACCGCCCGCCGCGACCCACAGCCCGCTTAAAGACGGCCACAGCAGCAGCAACCAGCCGGCAGGGCGGTTCCAGCGGATCAGGTCAAGGTAGAGGGCCAGACGGTTCATGCAACACGCGTCATGACAAGCGCTTCACCCCCGGCAACTCACACGCGTAAATCGCGTTGCGCAGTGCCGCAATGGCCTCGTAGCGGGTGAAGCTGCGGCGCCACACCAGCACCACGCGGCGCGTGGGCGCATCGCCCGCAAACGGCAGGTAGGTGATGAGCGCATCACTCGCGCGATTAGGCTTCGCCGCCAAGGCCGCCTTCGGGATGCTCAGGCGCGGCACCACCGTCACGCCCATGCCGGCGGCCACCATGTGCGTGATGGTCTCTAGCGATGAGCCTTCAAAGCTCTTGCGTATGCCCTCGGCGTTACTGGAGAAGCGTGCGAACTCGGGGCACACCTCCAGCACGTGGTCGCGAAAGCAATGGCCCGTGCCCAGCAAGAGCATGGTTTCTGCTCTCAGCGCTTCGCTAGTGATCGACGCCAATCGGGCCAGCGGGTGGTGAACCGGCACGGCCGCATAAAAAGACTCGTCGTACAGGGCAGCGGTGGCCAGGCCGGTGTCGGGGAAGGGCTCGGCCAAGATAGCGCAGTCGATCTCGCCAGTGCGCAGCATCTCCAGCAATTTGACGGTGAAGTTCTCGTGCAACATCAAGGGCATTTGCGGCGTGTGCGTGATCATCTGGCGCACCAGATCGGGCAGCAGGTAGGGGCCGATGGTGTAGATCACGCCCAGCTTGAGCGGCCCGGCCAGCGGGTCTTTGCCGCGCTTGGCGATTTCCTTGATCTGGCTCGCCTGCTCCAGCACCGCCTGCGCTTGGCGCACGATGTCGTCGCCCAGCGGCGTGACCGTGACCTCATTGGCACTGCGCTCAAAGAGCTTGACGTCCAGCTCTTCCTCCAACTTCTTGACCGCCACCGACAAAGTAGGCTGCGAGACCATGCAGGCGTCCGCCGCCTTACCGAAGTGTTTCTCCCGGGCCACGGCAACGATGTATTTGAGTTCAGTCAACGTCATGGCGTGATTGTCTCAGGCTATGACCCCGCGAATTCAGCTCAAAGTGCGGTCAGGGTGCCGTGACCCGCAGTTGCAGCAAGCGCCGAGGCTCTGTGGCGGCCTCGCTGCCATAAATTCCGTAGCTGCTGCCACCGGTCGCACCCTTGCCCGTGACCGCCAGTGTCACCCACTGCCCCAGCGGGGCGCTGAGCGTCGAGCGCACCTGCTTGTGAGACTGCGCGGGCAGCTCGGGGCCGGTGCGGGCGTCCACCTGTGACGATTGAACTTCGACGTCGATCACGACCTCTTTTTTGCCACCCGGCCAACGCGGCAGCACCGTCAAACGCTGGCCCGCGTACAGCCACGCCATCTGGTTGGCCACGCCGCCGTTGCGCTGATTGGGGCTGGGAGCAGGGGCTGCCGAGGCCTGGTGCGCAGCAGGCAAGGCCAGCACCGCTTGTACCCACTGTAGGGGCAAGGTCTGGCCCACGTTCAGGCTGGCCGGGCTGCCATTGCGTACCTGAATCTGCTGCGACTCAAAGAGCGGGCGCGTCTGCGTGCTGAGCACCACCGCGCCGCTGCTCTCCTCCACCTGCCGCAAGCTCACCTGCAAGTCGCGCTGCGGCAACTGCGCCCGCGCGGACAACGTGGCGATAGAGAACAACAAGGCAAGAACAAGAGGTTTCATGGTTTAAATCATTCAGGCAAATCAGTTGCTCAGCGGGCCCCGTAAATCACACGCCTGCCGCATGCCACAATTTACACAACCCATCCACTTGAAAGCCCCCCGTGAGCCTGCTGTTTTCCCCCTATCTTTTGCCCTCTCCCAAGGGCGGCCTGACGCTTGCCAACCGCATCGTCATCGCCCCCATGTGCCAATACTCGGCGCGTAACGGCGAAGCCACCGACTGGCATCTGGCGCACTGGACCAGCCTGCTCAACAGCGGCGCGGGCCTGCTGACGATTGAGGCCACGGCCATCAGTTCGGAAGGCCGCATCACGCCCGATTGCCTGGGCCTGTGGGACGAGCGCACCGAGCATGCCCTGGGCGATACGCTGGCACGCGCGCGGGCACTCGCCCCCGCCATGCCGGTGTGCATCCAGCTCTCGCACGCCGGGCGCAAGGCCTCCAGCGCCACGCCCTGGCACGGCGGGCAATTGTTGGCGCTGGATCAGGGCGGCTGGCCCACGCTGGCCCCCTCAGACGTGCCGCAATTGCCCACCGAGCGCCCACCCGCTGCGCTGACGCTGGCACAAATGGCACAGGTAAAGGCCGATTTCGTCGCCGCCGCCCAACGCGCCCAACGCATCGGCATTGACGCCATCGAGCTGCACGCCGCACACGGCTATTTGCTGCACCAGTTTTTATCGCCCATCGCCAACCAGCGCACAGACGCGTATGGCGGCTCGACCGAGAACCGCATGCGCTTCCCACTCGAAGTGTTTGTCGCCGTGCGCCAAGTATTTGACGGCCCAGTGGGCCTGCGCGTGTCCGCCACCGACTGGGTGGAAGGAGCCTGGGACTTGGCCCAAACCGAAACCTTTGCCTTGCAACTCAAGGCCCTGGGCTGCGACTTCATCCACATCTCGACCGCCGGGGTCTCGCCCTTGCAAAAGATCCCGGTCGGCCCGGCCTACCAAGTGCCATTTGCACGCGAGGTGCGCAAGGCCTCGGGCCTCACCACCACCGCCGTCGGCCTGATCACCGAGCCACAGCAAGCCGAAGACATCTTGCAAGCCGGTGACGCCGACCTGATCGCCCTGGCCCGCGCCCTGCTCTACCGCCCCCGCTGGCCCTGGGAAGCCGCTGCCGCACTCAAAGGCACAGTCACCGCCAGCGCGCCTTATTGGCGCTGTTTGCCGCGTGAGGTGCAGGCGATTTTTGGGGATATTCGGATTGGGCAGCGCTGAGCGGCCAGTCGGCAACTCTTGCGGGAACTTGCATCCAACTCAAGCAAAGTCTGCCTGCAGAGCCTCTTGCGCCAGGGCATTGATGCTTTTACCCCTTGCTTGAGCCGCAATGGCGAGTTTTTCGTGCAACTGCGGGGAAATCCGAAGGTTGAATTTGCCCGAAAAATGACGCTTGGGTTCAATGCCTTTTTCTGCACAGGTTTCAAGAAAAACATCGAGAGAGCGCTTGAACTCTGCACGAAGCTCCTTCGGATTCTTTCCGTAAAAATCTGCGCCACCGTTGAGGCCCAGAATTTCCCCCCTGAACATGTCAAGATCAGGGTCAAACTCAATCCTTGCTTGATAGCCGTTAACAGTCATTACGTTCATGGTTCAACTCCGTGTTGTTCAAGCCATTTGCGGATAGATACCACCGCGCCCTTGTCCGTGTCAGGTGATGGATGTGGACGGTGAAAGACCCTCAACATCGCGCCACTGGACATTAGCGCTCGTTGGACGCGAAAAAATCAATTCAACAATTCGCTGCTGCCGTCGTTTCATTGGGTGAATGGTACCAGTTTCAGGTACCGAATGCAACGCTGGCCCGCGCTAACTTCAACCCTTCTTGTCCTCATGCGTCACAAACCCGATAGACCGCTTGGGCGGTGACGATGGTACTGCCAGCAGCTCGGCCATCGAGTCCACCAGCTCGGCAATATTGCGCTCATGCACCGACACTTTGCGCTCCAGAGTGTTGACCTTGTTGGCGAACTCTTGCTCATTAAGCTGGAACATGAAGCCAGCAGGGAAGCGGTTCAAATTCCGGTTGACCTGCTGGTTAAACCGCTTGGTGGTCTTACCGTAAAAAGCGGCCAAGTCAGTATCAAGCACCACCCGCTGTCCCCGGATCAGGTGAATGCGCTGGGCGATCTCGCCGTTAGTCTGATATTTGTTCGATGGTCCCCTTTCGAAACCAGGGGAATTGATCGAAGGGCACAAGCAGCTCCTCGTCGGCAAGCAAAAGCCAAAACCCGTGCTTCGAAATGTGGGTAACTTCAGCCGCCAAAATGGTGGGGCCAGGCATCTTGGATCTCCTTCAAGTGGGCATTCACAACGGTTTGCGCGCGAGCAACATGCACATGAATGCGCGTCTCCTCCCGTGAAAAAAAGAAGAGACGAAATTGACCGTCACGAACAACCGACTGCTCGCCCACCTCACTCCACCGTCACACTCTTCGCCAAATTACGCGGCTTGTCCACATCGGTGCCCCGCGCGCAGGCCGTGTGATAGGCCAGCAGTTGCAGGGGCACGACGTGTAGCAGGGGTGACAGGGCACCGTAGTGCTCGGGCATGCGGATGACGTGCAGGCCTTCGCCGCTCTCGATGCGGCTGTCGGCATCGGCCAGCACGTAGAGCACGCCGCCGCGCGCGCGCACTTCGTGCAGGTTGCTTTTGAGCTTTTCCAGCAGGGCGTCATTGGGCGCGACGGTGACGACCGGCATGGCGCTGGTCACC
>CANCDA010000105.1 GCA_947374705.1 Comamonadaceae bacterium
TCAGCATTATTAAACCCATCAATGACTTGTGCTGCTGTTCAGCCTGCGAGCATCGTCCAATGTGATGAAGCACAACGCTAGTTAATTTGGCGGTAGAAGCGCTCGTCGTAGAGGCTGCCGCTCATGGGGGTCAGGGTTTCGCGGAATTTTATTTTGTGCGGGGCCGCCTCGTTGGCGTCGCTGGCCGCTTTGTCCGTCCAAATCTCCACCACCGTCATGTGGTTGGGGCGGCTGTTTTGCGTCAGGGCTTCAAAGCGGATGTTGCCCGCGTCGTTGCGGCTGTTGCCGGCCATCTCTTTGACGAGGTTGACGCCGCGTTCTTTTTCCGTCGGCACGATATCGACGTGGGTCACACCGAAGATGCCGTCGCGACTTTTTGCCGCCGGTACGGTCACATCACCGACCCCGAGCGCGGTGTGCGGGCGTTCATCGTAAGCCCCGCGCAGTACGGGGCCGAGTTTTTCACGGAATTCCTTGGTGTGCGCGGCGTCAACATGTGCGGTAGCGGCGGCCTTGTCCTTCCATGCCTCCAAAATCGCAAATTGATCGGGCTGGCCGATCCGCTGCAGTACTTCAAAGCGCAGGTTGCCATCTTCCTTGCTGCTGGCATCGCTGAGTTTGCGGGCCAGTGTGCTCACCTTGTCCTTGTCGGCAAAACTGGTTTCAAAATAAGTCACGGTGTAAGCAGTGTCGCTGTCCGCAGCGCGTGCGCTATGCGTGAAGCCCAGAGTCAGCAAAGCGACTGCGATGAGTAGGCGTGAAAATTTCAGCATGGCTCTCCTCTGTGATGGATCGGTTTGGTAAGCGGCCGCGGATTATTCTGCCGACCGATCATTCATTCTACGCATGCGGTTTGGAGCCATCGCTGCGGCAAAATAGCCGCACTCCACCCCCTGGCCGCGCACCAGATGCGCGCAACCGCATGAAAACACCACACCACACCACCCAACCCCTACGCATCGGCATCCTCGGTTGCGCCAACATTGCCAAGCAGTTCGCGCGTGACGTGGCGGCCAGCCCGGTGGTCAAGATCGTTGCCGTGGGCAGCCGCCAGCTCGAAACTGCGCAGGCCTTTGCCGCCGCGCAGGGCATTGGCCGCGCACACGGCAGCTACGAGGCTTTGTTGAATGATGCCGAGGTGGACGCCATCTACCTGCCCCTGCCCAACAGTCTGCATGCCGAGTGGGCGATCAAGGCGGCGCAGTGCGGCAAGCACATCTTGTGTGAAAAACCCCTGGCGCTGAACCGCCGAGAAGCACAGGCCATGTTCGATGCCGCCAAGGCGCATGGCGTGATGCTGCTGGAGGCCTACCCCTACTACTTTCAACCCCAGACCGGCGACATGCTGGCGCTGCTGCACGGCGGGACGATTGGCAACGTGCGCTCCATGCAGGCTTGTTTTGGTTTCACCCTGCCCAACCCACAAGGCAACATCCGCCTGAACCCCGAGCTGGGGGGCGGTGCACTGCTGGACGCAGGCAGCTATGCCTTGAGCATGATTCGCCTGGTGATGGGCTGCGCGCCGCAACGTGTGCAGGCCGAGGCCACTTGGGCCGAGAGCGGTGTGGACATCAGCCTGATGGCCACATTGCATTACGCCGATGGCCGACGCGCGCAACTCTCATGCGCCATGGACGCGGCCAACCACCGCCACGCCGTCATCGCGGGCACGGCAGGCACGATAGAGACCGAGTACCTCAACCACACCAGCACCCAGGCCGATGGCCACCCTTGGGGCTACCTGCCCAGTGTGTTGCGCGTACGCCGTGGCACGGCCAACACCATTCCGTTTGAGGTGATTCATTCGCCCACGGGCAGCGGGTTTCGCTTTGCCGCTGAAGCCTTTGCCCAGAAAGCGGCAGAGCGAGACTTCGCCGCGATGGATCGTGCGGCTCAGGTCAGCCTGGACATCGCCGCCACGCTGGAGACGCTGGCGCTCAGCGCGCGACAGGGGCGGGCGGTGGAGTTGGGATCTCTGGGCGGTTAAGCCGTCGCTTGCCAGCTACCCGGTGCTAAGCCGTCCAGCGTGTAGGGGCCAATGGCCGCGCGGATCAGGCGCAAGGTAGGCAGGCCCACGGCGGCGGTCATGCGGCGCACTTGGCGGTTGCGGCCCTCGCGGATGACCAGCTCTAGCCACGCGGTGGGTTTGTTCAAGCGCACGCGAATCGGCGGCTCACGCGCCCACAACTGCGGTGGCGGCTCCAGCAAACGGGCACGGGCGGGCAGGGTGAGGCCATCATTGAGCTGCACGCCTCGGCGCAAGGCCTCCAGCGCCGCTTCATCGGGCACGCCTTCGACTTGCACCCAGTAGGTTTTTTCCATCTTGAAGCGCGGGGCGGCAATGCGGGCTTGGAGTTGGCCGTCATCGGTGAGCAGCAGCAGGCCCTCGCTGTCGGCGTCCAGACGGCCCGCCACGTAAACGCCGGGCAAGGCAATGAAGTCTTTGAGCCCGCGCCAGCGCCCCTCGGCGGTGAACTGGCTCAGCACGCCATAGGGTTTGTTGAATCGGATGAGACGGGAAGCGGGGGCGTTCATTTAGCGGCGATGATACGACCCCATGCACACCGACAACCACACCCGCCACGCCACCCCTGACAAAGACGCCATCGCCTTGCTGCCGCCCTTTGAGCGCCTGGGGTTAGACCGCATCACCCTCATCACCACCGGCGCGCAAGCACGCGAGGCCATGGCGCAGTTGGCGCACGCCCCGGCCTGGGGCTTTGATACTGAATCCAAACCCACGTTTCATGTGGGGGAGGTGTCTGAAGGGCCGCATGTGTTGCAACTGGCCACGCCCGAGCGAGCCTGGGTATTCCAACTGCATGACCCGGCGTGCAGCGCAGTGGCGGGCGAACTGATGCACCTGCAAGGCATCACCAAAGCAGGCTTTGGCCTGGGGGACGACCGCAAGCGCATCATTCAAAAACTGGGTGTGGAGCCCGTGGGTGTGCTGGAGTTGAACACCATCTTTCGTGAGCGCGGCTACCGCAAAGACATGGGCGTCAAAGGTGCGGTGGCTGTGTTGTTCCACCAGCGCTTCATCAAGTCCAAAAAAGCCGCCACCAGCAATTGGGCCAACGCCCGGCTGACCGAGGCACAACTCATTTACGCGGCTAACGATGCCTATGCGGCGATTCGCGTGTTTGACGCACTGCGCTAGCATCCAAGCATGAGTACCCAATACGAGAGCCTTGCGCTCGACACGCTTTACCCCGACGCCTTTCATGTAGCCGCGCCCCTTGCACCCGTGGGTCGCGATGTGTGGCCGCGCAAACCCGGCGTTTTCATTCGCCAGATGGTGACCCAGGCGGTCCAGGCTGAAGAGGGCACGGCCACCCCAGAAGCGACAGTAGGCGTAGAAGCCACGGCAACCACAGAGATCGCCCCGCCCACGCGCGAGCTGATCGAAGGGCAATTGGGCTTCGTGCCGCGTTGGGTCAAGTCGGCGTCTGACGCCAAACTGCGCGCCACCAAGATGGTCAACACCCGCTCAGAAACGGTGACCACCTCCAACAACACGCGCGACGCCTGGCTGACGGGTCAGCGCTGCATCGTGCCGATGATGGCGTTTTTGGAAGACGACTGGCGCAGCGGCAAAGCCGTGCCCACCCGCATCACCCGGGTGGACGGCAAGCCCATGGGTGTGGCGGGGCTGTGGGAGCGCTGGGCGAACGCCGAAGGGGAGGTCATCGTCAGCTACACCCTGCTCACGGTCAACGCCAACAGCCACGCGCTGATGCACCGCTACCAGCAACCCGGCAATGAAAAACGCATGTTGGTCGTGTTGAATGAAGGCGCGTTTGACGCCTGGCTAAGCGCCCGCCCAGAAAAAGCGCGGGAGTTCATGCGCGCCTACCCGGCCAACTTGCTCACCGCCAACCCGGTGGAGAAAAAGCGCTGATCAGTTCACGCCCAACAACTCCGCCAGCGCAGCCGTGCTTAAAGCACCCGTGTTCGTCACCACCTGACCGGTGCGCAGGTTTTTGCCCACGATGTAGGGCACAGACTCCACCCCAAGGCTGTTGAAGAGCTGGGTGTTTTTCTTGATGGCCTTGTTGATCTCCATCGGCGCAGCGGCAATGGCCGAAACACCACCGCCGCCCGCGAGGATGGACTTCTCATGCTCGGCCATCAACGCCGCCGGGTTGGCCGCAGACAGCAGCGCCCCGCCTTGCGGCCCGCTCTTGGCATTGATAAACGCCACTGGTATCCACACGAATTTCACTTTGCCGTGCAGCGGCACAGACGCCTCCCACAGGTGGCCGCAATGCGGGCACTGCGGGTCAAACAACACATACACCGTGTTGGCGCTCATCATCGCGCCCACGGTGAAACCCGTGCCTTGCGTGGCGACGGCTTCATAGGGCAGCGCGGGCTTGGCCATGGGGGTTTTGTCGTCGGCCGCGTCTTGCGGGGAGCAGCCGGACAAGCCCAGAGCCAGGGCGGCAAGAACGGCAAGGAGGGAGCGGGCAATAGGGGGCATGGGGGTCATGGGGGTCAATTTGGGAAGTTTCAAGTGAGTCACCTTTGAATTGCAATAGTCACAGTATCAGGGATCGACTTTGTCGTTCAAAATCGGCGGTTCTTCATTTAGTTTTTGAATGAACCGATGTCCCAACGCAATTTGACCCACGGGGGTGGGTGACTGACACTTCCCGGATTGCCGACATGACCACTAGGAAGACCGATGAACCACCCCTCACCCCAGAACGAAGTCAAGGCCGTTGCCCTGGCCACCGTGGATGAATTGCGCGCACTGATCAAGCGCAAAAGCCGCCTTAAGGGCCGTCAGGCCGATGAAGAGTCGCTGGACGAGGTGGTGGCGCTGATTGGCTCGAAGCCTGCCGAAGGCCATCGGCGCGATTTGCTGATCGAGCACCTGCACAAAATCAACGATACCTACCGCTGCCTGCACGACCGCCATCTGGTCGCCTTGGCCAAAGAGATGAACCTGCCCATGGCCGAGGTGTATGAGGTCGCAACCTTCTACCACCACTTCGAGGTGGTGCGTGGTGACGATGCTGCCCCCGGCCTGACCGTGCGCGTGTGCGACGGCCTGAGCTGCGAGCTGGCCGGTGCGCAAGATTTGCTGGCGCGCTTGCCTGCCCTGCTGGGTCGCGACGATGTGCGCGTGGTCGCTGCGCCCTGCGTGGGCCGCTGCGAGCAGGCCCCGGTGGCGGTGGTGCACCAGAACCCGGTGTTGCTGGCCACGCCTGAGGCGGTGGTTTCAGTGGTGAATTCAACGCTAGCTCAACATCCATATGCATATTCAGCTACTAATTTCATAGCAAGTGAGTTTGCTCTGAAGAGCGTGTCGCCCGAGCCAGACGCGCAAGAAGTGGCCCCGGCCTATGCCGGTTACGTCACCTACCGCGCCCAAGGCGGCTACGCGCTGGCGCAAGCCGTCAGCCACGGCACACAAGAGATTGAGTCCGTCATCAAGGCCATGGAAGACTCCGGCCTGCGCGGCCTGGGCGGCGCAGGCTTCCCCGCAGGACGCAAGTGGCGCATCGTGCGTGACCAGCCCGCGCCGCGCCTGATGGCGGTGAACATTGACGAAGGCGAGCCCGGCACCTTCAAAGACCGCACTTACCTGGAGCGCGACCCACACCGTTTCCTGGAAGGGCTGCTGATCGCCGCCAAGGTGGTGGGCATTGACGCCTGCTACATCTACCTGCGGGACGAATACCACGGTTGCCGCGCCATTCTGGAAGCCGAACTCAAAGCCTTGCAGGCCAACCCGCCCTGCGACTTGCCGCACATTGAGCTGCGTCGCGGTGCCGGGGCTTACATCTGCGGTGAAGAGTCCGCCATGATCGAGAGCATCGAGGGCAAACGCGGTGAGCCGCGCATGCGCCCGCCCTACATCGCGCAGGTCGGCCTGTTTGGCCGCCCGACGCTGGAGCACAATTTCGAAACCCTGTACTGGGTGCGCGACATTGTGGAAAAAGGCCCACAGTGGTTCAGCAGCTTTGGCCGCAATGGCCGCAAGGGGCTGCGCAGTTTCAGCGTCAGCGGGCGCGTCAAGCACCCCGGCGTCAAGCTGGCCCCGGCGGGTATTTCGGTGCGTGAGCTGATTGACGAGTACTGCGGCGGCATGTTGGACGGCCACGAGCTGTACGCCTACCTGCCCGGCGGCGCGTCGGGCGGCATCTTGCCCGCCAGCATGGACAACATCCCGCTGGACTTTGACACGCTGCAGCCCTATGGCTGCTTCATCGGCTCTGCCGCCGTGATCGTGCTGGGCCACCAGGACAGCGCACGCGCTGCCGCCACCAACATGATGCGTTTCTTCGCCCATGAAAGCTGCGGCCAGTGCACGCCGTGCCGCGTGGGCACGGTGAAGGCTGTGGCGCTGATGGAAGCCCCGGTGTGGGACAACGAGACGCTGGAGGACCTGTGCCAGGTCATGGGCGATGCGTCCATTTGCGGCCTGGGGCAAGCCGCACCCAACCCCATTCGCTGTGTTCAAAAATACTTTCCTCAGGAGTTGGCCGTATGAACGCCCCCGCCAAATTCATCGAAATCATGCCGCAAACCGTGGACCTCACGCTGGACGGCCAAGCCGTCAAAGCTTTTGAGGGCGAGACCCTGCTGAGCCTGGCCAAGCGTGTCGGCATCAGCATCCCCCACCTGTGCTTCAAAGAAGGTATGCGCCCGGACGGCAACTGCCGCGCCTGCGTGGTCGAGGTCAAAGGTGAGCGCACGCTGGCCCCGAGTTGCTGCCGCACCGCCACGGCGGGCATGGACGTGCAATCCAGTAGCGAACGCGCCGTCAAAAGCCAGAAGATGGTGCTTGAAATGCTGCTGTCCGACATGCCGGATGTGGGTTACAAGTGGGACGAGAAAGACGAGTCGCTCCAGCACGGCGAGTTGAGCGTGTGGGCCGACCAGATGGATGTGACCGTGCGCCCCGAGCTCAAAGCCCTGCGCCGCGAGCAGCCCAAGTCCGATATGTCGCACCCGGCCATGGCCGTGAACCTGGATGCCTGTATCCAGTGCAACCGCTGCGTGCGCGCCTGCCGTGAAGAGCAGGTCAACGACGTGATTGGCTACGCCTTGCGTGGCAGCCACAGCGAGATCGTGTTCGACCTGGCCGACCCGATGGGCGACAGCACCTGCGTGGCCTGTGGCGAATGCGTCCAAGCCTGCCCCACCGGCGCGCTGATGCCCAAGACGCAAGTCGGCTCGCAGATCGTCGATAAAAAAGTCGATTCGGTCTGCCCTTTCTGTGGCGTGGGTTGCCTGCTGACTTACAACGTCAAAGACAACAAAATTGTGAGTGTCGATGGGCGCGACGGCCCGGCCAACCACAGCCGTCTGTGCGTCAAAGGGCGCTTTGGTTTTGACTACGCCAGCAACCCGCAGCGCCTGACCGTGCCGCTGATCCGCAAAGCAGGCGTGGCCAAAGACCCCGAGGCGCTGAACACGCTGAACCGCCATACGGCAGATTGGTCAGAGGTCTTCCGTGAAGCGACCTGGGAAGAGGCGTTGTCGTTCACGGCGGGCTCGCTCAAAGGCCTGCGTGACACCCATGGCAAGAAGGCATTGGCGGGCTTTGGCTCGGCCAAGGGCAGCAACGAAGAGGCTTATCTGTTTCAGAAACTGGTGCGCACCGGCTTTGGCTCCAACAACGTGGACCACTGCACGCGCCTGTGCCATGCCTCCAGCGTGGCAGCCCTGCTGGAGGGCGTGGGCTCGGGCGCGGTGAGCAACCAGGTCAACGACGTGGAGCACGCGGGCCTGATCATGGTGATCGGCTCCAACCCCACGGCCAACCACCCGGTGGCCGCCACCTGGATGAAGAACGCCGTCAAGCGCGGTGCCAAGATCGTGCTGGCTGACCCGCGCATCACCGACATCGGCAAGCACGCCTGGCGCACCATGCAGTTCAAGCCCGACACCGACGTGGCCCTGCTCAACGCCATGATTTACACGGTGATTGAAGAAGGCTTGGTGGACGAGGAGTTCATTCGTAATCGCGCCAGCAACTTCGACGCTTTGCGTGAGAACGTCAAAGGCTACAGCCCCGAAGCGATGGAGCCGATTTGCGGCGTACCCGCGCAAACCATCCGTGAAGTGTCACGCGAGTTCGCCAAGTCCAAGGGCGCGATGATTTTGTGGGGCATGGGCATCAGCCAACACGTGCACGGCACCGACAACGCACGCTGCCTGATTGCGTTGGTCACTGTCACCGGCCAGATCGGAAAACCGGGCTCCGGCCTGCACCCGCTGCGCGGCCAGAACAATGTGCAGGGCGCCAGCGACGCGGGCTTGATCCCCATGATGTTCCCCAACTACCAGCGCGTGACCGATAAAAAAGTGCACCAGTGGTTTGAGAACTTTTGGAACACCAAGCTCGACGACCAACCCGGCTACACCGTGGTGGAAATCATGCACAAAATTTTGGCGGATGACAGCGACCCGCACAAGATTCGCGGCATGTACGTCCAGGGTGAAAACCCGGC
>CANCDA010000106.1 GCA_947374705.1 Comamonadaceae bacterium
CCCTTGCATCCATCGACCTTCCACGACATCGGCAACATCGGCGACATCGGCGTTATGACCCAGGCTCAGGCATCCACCTTCGACACCGGCGCCGTGCGCACCTACCTGCTCGATCTTCAGGAGCGCATCGTGTCGGCCTTCCAGGCGGCCGATGGCAGGGCCTTTGTGCACGACAGCTGGGTGCGCACGCCTGGCGAGCGCCTGCAGGGCGATGGCTGCTCGCGCCTGGTCGAAGAGGGCCATGTGCTGGAGCGCGGGGGCTGCAACTTCTCGCATGTCAAAGGCCCGCAGCTGCCACCTTCGGCCACGCAACACCGGCCCGAGTTGGCCGGCCGCCCCTTCGAAGCCATGGGCGTGTCGCTGGTGTTCCACCCGCGCAACCCGTATGCACCCACCGTGCACATGAACGTGCGCATGCTGGCGGCCCACAAGGACGATGGCACGGTGGTGGCCTGGTTTGGTGGCGGCATGGACCTCACGCCCTATTACGGCCAGGAAGACGACGCCCGTCATTTCCACCAGGTCTGCAAAGATGCGCTGGTGCCTTTTGGCGAAGACAAGTACCCGCGCTTCAAGACCTGGTGTGACGATTATTTTTTTCTGAAACACCGCAACGAAGCGCGCGGCGTGGGTGGCGTGTTCTTTGACGATTTTTCCGAGCTGGGCCAGGCGCAAAGCTTTGCGATGTTGGGCGCGGTGGGCGACAGCTTTTTGCAGGCCTACCTGCCCATCGTCGAGCGCCGCAAGAACATGGCCTATGGCGAACGCGAACGCGCCTTTCAGCTCTACCGGCGTGGCCGCTATGTGGAGTTCAACCTGGTGTGGGATCGGGGTACACACTTTGGCCTGCAATCGGGCGGGCGCACCGAGTCGATCCTGCTCTCTATGCCACCGTTGGCGAGTTGGTCTTACCAACACCAGCCTGAGCCGGGTTCCCCAGAAGCGGCGCTGACCACTCAGTTTTTACCGCGCAGGGAGTGGGTTTGAACTTGGGCGTTAAACGGCTGGGTGTGTTGGGCGGTGCCTTTGATCCACCCCACCTGGCGCATCTGGTACTGGCCCAAGCGGCGATTGCGCAGTTGAATCTGGACGAGCTGCGGGTACTGCCAACGGGCCAAGCTTGGCACAAGACCCGCACACTCAGTCCCGCTGAGCACCGCCTTGTCATGACCCGGCTGGCCTTTGCGGATGTGCCCAAGGCGGTGGTGGATGAGCGGGAAATCAGGCGGGAAGGGCCGACTTTCACGGTGCACACCTTGCGCGAGTTGCATGCTGAATTCCCCGATGCTGAGCTGTTTTTGGTGCTGGGGGAAGACCAGGCCAGAGCCTTCAATACTTGGCATGAATTCGAGGCCATCGCCCAACTCGCTATAATTTGCGTAGCTGCTCGCGCTATATTGACGGATGAAGAGGCCACCTCGGGCACTCCAAATTCACCGTCTTCAGACCCCATGCCCCAGCATTTTCACCCGCTGAAAATGCCCAACATGCCCGTCAGCGCCACACTCATCCGTGCACGCATTGCCGACCACCAGGACATCTTGCCTCTGGTGACCGAGCCCGTTGCGCGCTATATTGCTAACCATCACCTTTTTGAAACCATTTGATGACTACAGAAACTGCCGCTAAAAAAGACATCCAAAAACTCCAGCGTGCCATTGTTGATGGCTTGGAGGACGTGAAGGCCCAGGACATTCAGGTGTTCGATACCGAGCATCTCTCTGCGCTGTTTGAGCGGGTCATCATTGCCTCGGGTACCTCCAACCGCCAGACCAAGGCCTTGGCTGCCAGCGTGCGCGATGCGGTGCGAGAGGCAGGCTTTGCCAAGCCCCGCATGGAAGGCGAAGAAAACGGCGAGTGGATCATTGTCGATTGCGGCGCGGCCGTGGTGCACGTCATGCAGCCTAATATCCGCCAGTACTACCACCTGGAAGACCTGTGGGGCGACAAGCCCGTGCGCTTGAAGTTTGGCGCGGACAAGCCGGTAGCCGCTGCGGTGGCCAAGACACCCGCCAAAGAAGCCAAGCCCGTCAGCACCAGCCTGAAGCGCTCCAACGCGGCCAAGAAGGGCGTGCTGGAGAACTTCCCCTCCAAGGCGCAGGTGAAGAAGGATGCGGCCAAGGCTGCACCCGCGAAACGAGCTGCCGCTAAGAAAACAACGAGCAAACCCAAGGTGGTTGTGGTGGGCAAACCGGTTGCCAAAACGCCAGCCAAGACATCGACCAAAGCACCCGCCAAGGTCGCCGCTAAAGCCCCGGCCAAGAAGGTGGCGAAGAAGACCCCAGCCAGCAAGGTCTGAGCGAGCTTGGCATGAGGCTGCTGATTGTGGCCGTCGGCCAGCGGGTGCCCGATTGGGCCCAAACTGCTTGGGACGATTACGCCAAGCGCTTTCCTCCCTCAGAGTTCAAACTCGAACTCAAGGCCGTCAAAACCGAGGCCCGCGGCTCCAAGACACTAGAGCAGCTCTATGCCGCCGAGCGCGTGCGCATCGAAGCCGCCATCCCCAAGGGCACGCGCATTGTGGCGCTGGACGAGCGCGGCACGAACCTGACCACGGTGGCGCTGGCGAGCAAGCTTAAGAGCTGGCAGCTGGCGGGCGGCGATGTGGCGCTGGTCATTGGCGGGCCAGATGGTTTGGATCCGGCCTTTCGGCAGGCTGCGCATGAGCGCATCCGCCTGTCTGATTTGACGCTGCCCCATGCCATGGTGCGGGTGTTGCTGATCGAACAGTTGTACCGGGCCTGGTCCATCAATGCCAACCATCCTTACCATAGAGAATGACCATGGCCAACAAGGCTGACTTCATCTACCTCGCCTCCCAAAGCCCGCGCCGCCGTCAGTTGCTGGAGCAGTTGGGCGTGCGTTACGAGTTACTTCTGCCGGACGCGCACGAAGATGCTGAAGGCATTGAGGCCGTGCTGCCCAGTGAGGCACCCACCACCTACGTGCAGCGCGTGACCGGGCTCAAGCTCGACATGGCCGTGCAGCGCCTCAAGCGCCGTGGCTTGCCGCCCGCCCCCATTTTGTGCTCGGACACCACCGTGGCCCTGGGCCGCACGATTTATGGCAAGCCTGCGGATGAGCAGGATGCCGAACGCATGCTGGCTGAGTTAGCAGGCCACACGCACCGGGTGCTCACCGCCGTGGCGCTGGGTGGTGCGCGCAAACGCGAACAGGCCCTGAGCGTTTCAAGCGTGAGCTTTGCACCTCTGAGCCCGCGTGAGATCAAGCGTTATGTGGCCAGCGGCGAGCCACTTGGCAAGGCCGGGGCCTACGCGGTGCAGGGCAGGGCGGCGGTCTTTATTTCGAAAATCTCGGGCAGCTACACGGGCATCATGGGTTTGCCCTTGTTTGAGACGGCAGAGCTGTTGACTCACTTTGGTATCAAAATCTAAGCCATGCAAGAAGACATTCTGATCAACTGGTCACCCCAAGAAACCCGCGTCGCCGTGGTGGAAAACGGGGCCGTGCAAGAACTGCATGTGGAGCGCACCTTCGAGCGCGGCCTGGTCAGCAACGTCTATCTCGGTAAAGTCAGCCGGGTGTTGCCCGGTATGCAGTCGGCCTTTATTGACATTGGCCTGGAGCGGGCGGCTTTTCTGCATGTGGCCGATGTGTGGCACAAACCGCCGGAAGGTGAGTCGCTCACGGCGGCCCGCAACAGCCAGCCGCAAATCCCGATTGAAAAGCAAGTGTTCGAGGGGCAATCTTTGATGGTGCAGGTCATCAAAGACCCGATTGGCACCAAAGGCGCACGCCTGTCCACGCAGATCAGCATTGCCGGGCGTTTGCTGGTGTTTTTGCCGCAAGACGACCATGTGGGCGTGTCGCAAAAAATCCCCTTGGAGCAGCGCGATGCCCTGCGCAAGCGCTTGCAAGTGTTGGCCGGGGAGCAGGGTGGTGGCTTCATCTTGCGCACCAACGGCGAGGATTCCAGCGACGCTGAATTGGCTGAGGACATCGCCTACCTGCGCAAGACCTGGGCGCGCATCAAAGACGCGTCGATGCGTCTGCCACCTAAATCGCTGCTGCACCTGGATTTGAACCTGTTGCAGCGCGTTTTGCGTGACTTGGCCAGTGACTTCACGCAGAGCATCAAGGTGGATTCATCGGAACAGTTTGAGGCGCTACAAATTTTTGCGCGTGAATTCATGCCCGCAGCGGCGGGCAAGTTGCAGCACTACAAGGGTGAGCGACCGATCTTTGACCTCTACAGCATTGACGAGGAAATCGCCAAGGCCTTAGGGCGTCGGGTTGATCTCAAATCCGGCGGCTACCTGATCGTGGACCAGACCGAGGCACTGACCACGGTGGATGTGAACACGGGCGGTTTTGTGGGTGCGCGTAATTTTGACGACACGATTTTCAAGACCAATCTGGAGGCCGCGCAGGCCATCGCCCGGCAGCTAAGACTGCGCAACCTGGGCGGCATCATCATTGTGGATTTCATCGACATGGGGCGTGAAGATCACAAAACGGCCGTGCTGACAGAGTTTCGCCAGCAGCTTGCTAAAGACCGGGTCAAAACCATGGCGGGTGGCTTCTCGCAACTGGGCCTGGTGGAGATGACACGCAAGCGCACGCGCGAGTCGCTCGCGCACTTGCTGTGCGAACCCTGCCCGACCTGTGAAGGCAAGGGCATTGTCAAAACCGTGCGCAGCGTGGCCTACGACATCTTCCGCGAGATTTTGCGCGAGGCGCGCCAGTTCAACCCGAGAGAATTTCGGGTGGTGGCCGCGCCGCAAGTGATAGATCTGCTGCTTGACGAGGAAAATCAGTACCTCGCCGGTTTGAGTGAGTTCATCGGCAAGCCGGTCTCCTTACAGCGCGACACGACCATGGGACAAGAGCAGTACGACATCGTGTTGATGTAGAGCGGTCTTATTTTTAAAGTTGATGCACCGTGACCATCCTCAGTTCAAACGTGTCGCCCATTCCGATTCTGACCTATCACCAGATCGCGCCTGCGCCGCCCAAGGGCACACCCTATCGCAGCCTCTCGGTGGCGCCCCTTGACTTTGCGCGCCAAATGGCTTGGCTCAAATTGCTGGGTTACCAAGGTTTATCCATGCCCGCGTTGATGCCCTATTTGCGAGGCGATCGTCAGGGCAAGGTCGTTGGTATCACCTTCGATGATGGTTATCTGAACAACCTCACTCACGCCCTGCCGGTGTTGCAGCGGCAGGGTTTTTCAGCGACTTGTTATGTGGTCAGTCAACGCTTGGGGCAAAGCAATGAGTGGGATCGTGAGGTCGGCATTCCAGCGTCGCCACTGATGACTTTGGAACAACTCAAGCAATGGATTCAAGGTGGGCAAGACGTGGGGGCGCATACCCGGCACCATGTGCATTTGCCGCAGTTGAGCGTGGCCGAGTGTGAAGACGAAATTGCATTGTGCAAGTCAGAACTGGAGGCCGGGTTAGGTGTGCCGGTGGCGCATTTTTGCTACCCCTATGGTGATTACACGCCAGCGCATGCGGCCATGGTGCAGCAAGCTGGTTTTGAGAGTGCCACCACCACAGCGCGCAGCCGTAGCCACACCGGTGAAGACCTGGTGCAGTTACCGCGTGTGCCGATAGCCCGCAGAACCACGCGGCTGGCCATGTGGGTGAAATTGGCGACGTCCTATGAGGATAAGAAGCGCGTATGACGCCAAGCTCTGATGGCCCAGTGCCCAATGACGTGGAAAATCGAGTCCATCGGCGATTACGCATTGCCGTGTTGAGTCGGTCGTTTCGGGCTACAGGCGGGGGTGCTGAGCGCTACTCAATGACCTTGGTGGAGCAGTTGGCACACAGCCATGAGATGCATGTCTTTGCCCAAGAGCTGGAGCATGCGTGGCCCGGTGTGGTGTATCACCCGGTGTCCATGCCCCTGAAGAAACCGCGTTGGATCAACCAACTGTGGTTTGCAGTCATGACCTGGTGGACGACGCGACGTGGGTTTGATGTGGTGCATTCGCATGAAAACACGTGGCATGGTCAGGTGCAGACCGTGCACGTGCTGCCGATCAAGCACAACCTGTTCCATGGCCGCACAGGTTGGCAACTGGCTCTGCGTTGGTTGAAGGTCATCACCAGCCCGCGTTTATTGACCTACATCGGTTTGGAGCGTGCACGCTACCGCCTGGATGGCCCGCGCATCATTGTGTCAACCTCACAGAGTTTGCAAGCCATCATGGCGCAAGCTTACCCGGCGGCGGTGTCTGCGATGCAGGTGGTGACGCCGGGCGTGGCGTCGGTTCCAGGGCTGGCCAGCGATGCGGACAGAGGCGCGCAGCGCAAGCACTTGGGCTTGCCTGAGCAGGGACGTTGCGTGCTCTTCGTGGCCAATGATTTCAAGCGCAAAGGCTTGCCTACCTTGCTTCAGGCCATGCGCGGCATGCCCGCATCGACTTACCTGACCGTCGTGGGGAATGACGAGCATCTAGCGCAATTCAAGCAAGAAAAAAACAGCCTTGGCTTGTCGGATTGCAAGGTGTTTTTTCTGGGCTCGCTCGGGGATGTGGGGCCCGCTTACCGGGCAGCCGATTGCTTGGTCCACCCGACGCTGGAGGACACCTTTGCCATGGTGGTGTTGGAGGCCATGGCGCATGGCTTGCCGGTGGTCGTGAGCGGTGAAAAGTATTGCGGTATTGCGGGTCTGCTCAGTGACAGCAAAAACGCGCTGCTACTGGAGAACCCAAGAGATTCGGCTGTGCTGGCACAGGCCTTGGGTCGGGTCATCAGTGAGCCGCAGCTCTACCATCAATTGAGTCAAGCGGGCCTGGACTTTGCGCGCTTACACCAGTGGACAGTTGCGGCGCAAAAAATGGCGCTTATCTACGCAGCGCTAGCGACGTCGGCCTCAGGTTCGGTGTGAAGTCCGAGTTGGTAGAGTCTTGAATAGTGGCCGTTCTTTTGAATCAGATCCGCGTGAGTGCCCGTCTCCACGATTTGTCCTGAATCCATCACCACAATCCGATCCGCATGGCGGACGGTGGAGAGTCGGTGCGCAATCACCAGTGTGGTGCGCTTGCGCATCAGGACTTGCAGGGCCTCTTGCACCGCACGTTCTGACTCGGTGTCCAGCGCCGATGTGGCTTCATCCAGAATCAGAATCGGCGCATCTTTGTAGAGGGCGCGGGCTATCGCCAAACGCTGGCGCTGTCCTCCAGAGAGCTGCATGGCGTTATGGCCAACCAGGGTGTCTATGCCTTGCGGCAGGTCTGCAATCCACTGCGTCAGATGCGCAGCACTCAGGCATTGAGTGATCTTGTCGCGGTCTATGGCCAAACCCAAAGCGACGTTGGCCGCTACGCTGTCATTGACCATGACCACGTGTTGACTCACCAGCGCAAATTGCGCGCGCAGGGCTTTGAGCGACCATTCCCGCACATCGTGGCCCTCCAGTTTGACCTGCCCTTCGCTGATGTCCACAAAGCGCGGCAGCAGGTTCACCAGCGTCGTTTTACCTGAGCCCGAAGCACCGACCAGGGCCACAGTTTCACCGGCATTCACGCGCAGGTTGAGGTCTTGAATGGCCGCTGTACCCTCTGCCGAGTAGCGCACGCTGAGGTGAGAAAACTCAATTGCACCTGAGGCACGCGGCACAGAGAATTCACCTTCAGTCTCGCTGGGTGTGGCCTCAATGAGGGCCAAGCCCCGCTCCAGCGCCACCAGCCCACGGGTGATGGGGTTGGAGACTTCGGACAGTTGACGAATGGGCGATACGATCATCAGCATCGCGGTCACAAAAGCGGCAAAACCACCGACCGATGTGCCCAGAGTCGCGCTTTGCAGCAGGGCCACAGAGATGACGGCCGACAGCGCTGCCGCCGCCAGCATTTGGGTCATGGGCGTCATGGCCGCGCCGGCCACGGTGGACTTCATGGCCAGGCCTTTGAGTAGCTCACTGATGCCGTTGAAGCGCTGGGCTTGCGTCTGCTGCGCGGCGTACAGGCGAATGTCCCGGTGGGCCAAGACGTTTTCTTCGACTACATAGGCCAAGTCGTCAGTCGCCGCTTGGTTGGCTTTGCTCAAACGGTGCAGCCGCCGCGTCAACACCCGCATGACCCAAGCCACAGCAGGAAACACCGCCGCAACAATCAGCGTCAGGCCCCAGTTGAGGTAGAAAAGGTAGGCCGTCAATGCGATCAAAGTCAAGGTGTTGCGGGTCATGCTGAGCAAGGAGTTCACCAGCATCAGCGCGCCGTTTTGCACCTCATAAACCACCGTGTTGGACAAGGCGCTGGAACTTTGATTGGAAAACAACTTGAGGTTGGCTGCGAGTATCTTGTTGAACATGGCCTCTCGCATGGAGAACAAGCCGTGGTTGGTGATCTTGGTCAGACCCAGTTGTGACACATAGCCCGCCAAGCCGCGTACGCCAAACAGCGACATGAGCGCCACAGGCACAGTCCAGAGCGCCAAAGAACCTTGTTGAAAACCACGGTCTAGCAAGGGCTTGAGCAGGGC
>CANCDA010000107.1 GCA_947374705.1 Comamonadaceae bacterium
CCGCTCTCGGCCATGGTCTCGCGCAAGCATGAGTTCGAAGCCGACGCCTACGCAGTGGCGCAAACCAGTGGCAGCGACTTGAGCAGCGCGCTGCTCAAGCTGTATGAGGACAACGCCTCCACGCTGACGCCCGACCCGATTTACGTCAAATTTTATTACTCACACCCGCCCGCATCCGAGCGCTTGGCACGGATGGCCACATGAGCACAGCCCCGACCCGCCGGGCGCTGAGCGCCACCGAGATCGTCACCAGCCTGTCCAAGCTCGATGGCTGGACGCTGAGTGGCGACGGTGCTGACTTGGCCATTGAAAAAACCTACGCCTTTGCCAACTACTACGAGACCGTCGCGTTCGTGAATGCAGTGGCTTTCATCGCGCACCGGCAAGACCATCACCCCGCACTAACAGTGCACTACAACCGTTGTGTGGTGCGTTACAACACGCACGATGTCAGCGGCCTGTCTGTGCGTGATTTTGACTGCGCGGCGCGGCTTGATGCCCTGCTGGTCCAAGGTCACGATTGAGGCCGCGGTTTGAGTACGCATAAACCGCCCGTGCAAGGGCTAAACAAGGGCTTGGTGGTGGCAGGACATGGCCGCCACGTCATGGTGGAAACCCCCGAGGGACAGCGGCTGATTTGTCATCCGCGTGGCAAGAAAAGCCAGTCCGTCGTGGGCGACCGCGTGCTGTGGCAGGCCACAACCGATGAAGGCACGATTGAGCAGGTCGAGCCACGGCGTAACCTGTTTTACCGTCAAGACGAGATTCGCACCAAGTCTTTTGCCGCCAATCTGGACCAGGTGCTGATCCTGATTGCTGCTGACCCGGTGTTCTCTGAGAGTCAACTCACCCGCGCCCTCATCGCTGCCGAGGCCGAAGGCATCACGCCGCTGATAGCGTTGAACAAGAGCGATTTGGGCGACATGTTTACCCGGGCCTGGGAGCGACTGGCCCCCTACCGGCGCATGGGCTATACCGTGTTGCCGCTGTGTCTCAAGCCGCAAGCCTCTGGCGATGATGCAGCTTCATCGGTTCAGGTATTGAACGAGAACCTGGCGGGCAAGACGACGCTGGTGCTGGGGCCGTCAGGCTCGGGCAAGAGCACCCTCATCAATATGCTGGTGCCGGGCGCTCAAGTGGTGACGGGTGAGATTTCGACCGCCCTGAATTCGGGCAAACACACCACCACCAGCACCAACTGGTATTGGACCGACAAAGCCAGAACAACAGCCTTGATCGACTCACCCGGTTTTCAAGAGTTTGGGCTCCAGCACCTTGACCCCATGCACCTGGCCAACTTGATGCCCGACCTCAAGCCCTGGATCAAGAACTGCCGCTTCTACAACTGCACGCATTTGCATGAGCCCGGCTGCGGCGTGATGGCCGAAGCCAAATCAGACGCTAGTCCTTTGAACATTAGCGCAAATCGCTATAAAATTTATAGCGATTTGTTTGCAGAATTGTCGCAAACGCGGTATTGATCGTTACTGTAGATCATCCCAGCAAGCGGGCCAAAGTAAGCAGAGCCAGCAGCACCATCCACATCACGACAGAACGCCAGACCAGGCCCACGACGCTGGCCAGATGCGCCAGCTCAGGCTCTGGCCGAGGTGGTGTCGGTGGTGTCGCCTCTTCTACAGCAGCGCTTGGCACCAAGGGCAGCGCAGCCCCTAATTCAACATTCACCGCGCCTGCGGTGGCCGCCAAAATGACGCCGTCGTTGCTAGGCTCAGGCTGCGACTCATACAAGCGCCAGCCGTCAATCGCCTCCTCAAAACTACCCACAACGGCAAAACCTGTCGCGGTGATGCGGGCTGGCAACCAGTCCACCGCCGCCCAGGCGAGGTCTGCAAATGCTTGCGTCAACTCACTCACCGGTTGAGCGGGTTGGGTGGCCATGTGATGCCAGTAGCGGTTCACAAATTCGGCCAGCCGGTACAGCACAGCTCCCGCCGGGCCCAAGCCGGCAGCAGCCAAAACGGAGTACCAACTCAGCACACCAAACACATGGCGATGGGCTGAAATGACTGAGTGCTCAATCACCTGTCGAATGATCTCGCGGCGTGGCAATTCGCTCGCATCCATCTGCTGCCAAGCGGCCAGCAGACTGCGCGCTTTTGCTTCATCGCCCGCGTCCAGCGCCTTGCGAATCTCGGTGAAATGATGGCTGAACTGGCGAAAACCCAGCGTGACGTAGAGCACTGCCACGTTCCAGACCATGGCGGCAAACCAACCCCACTGCAGCAGCAAGACCCAATGCAAAACCAGGGCCATAACCGTGGGCACGCCGACAGCCATGCCCCAGGCCAGCCAGCTATGAGGCTTGGCTCCGGCATCAAAATTACGGATAACCCAGCGCACCCAGGCTCGCATATGGGTGTGCACGAAATTGCCGCTCACCAATGGGCGGGCTTGTTCCAACAGGAAGGCAAGGAGGATGGCAAAAAAGCTCATGTTGCCATCATAACGGCCTGCCTCAAGCGATCAGGAAACGGTAGAAATTACGCAGCATGCCAGCGGTGGCGCCCCAGATAAAACGTTCGATTTGCGCGTCTTGGTAGGGCATGGAGAACCATTGGCGCTCCAGCCCTTCAGCTGTGTAGCTGTGCCTGCGGTGGTGGGCTGGGTTCATCAAAAAATGAAGCGGCACCTCAAACACGTCAGCCACTTCGCCCGTGTTGGGCGTCAGCGTGAAGCCGGACTTGACCAAGGCCACCACCGGTGTGACGACAAAGGCGCTGCCGGTGGTGTAGATCGGCAGCGTACCCAGCACCTGAAGGAACTCTGAACGCAAACCTACTTCTTCATCTGCTTCACGCAAGGCCGCCATCACGGCATCAGCGTCCGCGTCGTCCACCTTGCCGCCAGGAAAGGCAATTTGCCCCGAATGGTTGCTCAAGTGACTGGTGCGCTGGGTCAGCAAAACGGTGGGTTGCTCGCGCTCGATGATGGCGATGAGCACCGAGGCCTGAACCATTGGCCTTTGGGTAAAGCGCGGCTCACCCAATATCTCGGGCGACCAGTCGGGTGGACTTGAAAACCGCTGGCGCAAAGCCGCTGCTTGCAACTGCGCGGGCGTGACCGCAGGCAAGTGATGATCCTGCCCCAGCACGGGAATTGCGCGGGGGTCGAAGTTGGGCAACTTGGACAAGGGTGTGAAGGGTTGAGGAGATGTCACCGGCGGGCCTGCTGCAAATCATCAAGACTTTGAAAACAAAAAAGCCGCCACTAGCAAACACCAGGGCGGCTTTTAAAGGGCAACCAAGCTTACGCGGCGGATGCAGCCCGGTTAGGGAGCTTTTCTTTGATACGTGCCGACTTGCCGCTGCGGTCACGCAGGTAATACAGCTTGGCACGGCGCACGTCACCACGGCGCTTGACTTCAATGCCAGCGATCAGCGGGCTGTAAGTCTGGAAAGTACGCTCGACGCCTTCGCCGCTGGAGATTTTGCGCACGATGAAGCCGCTGTTCAGGCCACGGTTGCGCTTGGCAATCACGACGCCTTCGTAGGCCTGCACGCGCTTGCGCGTGCCTTCAACCACGTTGACGCTCACGATGACCGTGTCGCCAGGGGCGAATGCGGGAATTTTTTTACCGAGACGAGCAATTTCTTCTTGCTCAAGGGTTTGGATCAGGTTCATAGTTTCCTCACGTGATCATGTTCGCGCCAGTGTCAGGATGACACTCCATGTTTGAAACTTTAAGGTCAACTCAAGATCAAACGGCCGCACAGAGGATCGAAAAGCTTTTGATTATAGCAAGGATGGCGCGGACTGAATCCAACTCTCTGACTTGACCAAGAAAGCCTCGTCCAGAGGCGTGAGCCACCCCGCAGCTCGCGCCTGCGCGATGAGCTCAGGGCGCAGCCGTGCGGTGAGTTGCAGGCGCTGCTCGCGCCGCCAGCGCTCTATTTGCACATGGTGGCCCGAGAGCAAGACATCGGGCACTTTGTGGCCTTCCCAGTCTTCGGGGCGGGTGTAGTGCGGGCAATCCAGCAGGCCGTCCAGCGCGGGGTTAAAGCTGTCGAGTTGATAACTCTCTTGGTCGTTGAGTACGCCGGGTTGCAGACGCGCCACGGCATCGAGCAAGGCCATAGCGGCAATCTCGCCACCTGAAAGCACGAAGTCCCCCAGGCTGATCTGCTCGTCCACCTGCGCGTCGATAAAGCGCTGGTCGATACCCTCGTAGCGACCACACACCAAGATGGCACCCGTACTGCCCGCCCAGCGCTCGACCATGGCGTGATTGAGGGGCTTGCCAAGGGGTGAAAACAAAACCACCGGAGCCGTGTCGCCGCGCTGTGTGCGCACGTGCTGCAAACATTGGGTCAAGGGCTCGGCCATCATGACCATGCCGGGACCACCGCCAAAGGGCCGGTCATCCACGCGACGGTAGTTGCCTTGGGCAAAATCACGGGGGTTGTTCAAGCGTACATCCACCTGACCCGATTCAAACGCACGTCGAGTGATGCCGACCGTGAGCTGGGGCGCGAAAAGCTCGGGGAACAGGGTTAAGACATCGAAACGCATGGGGTCGGTCTGTGACTTCGCACGTGAAGCGTGAAACTCAGTAGTCGGGCTGCCAGTCCACCCGGATCTGGCGGGCGGCCAAATCCACGTCATCGACATAAGCAGCAACGAAGGGGATCATGCGCTCTTGCGGTTTGCCGTCTTGCTCGTAAGCAATGACCAAAACGGTTTGCGGGCCGGTCGAGATCAGCTCATGCACCTGGCCCAGCAGCAGTCCCTCACGGTTGACGACGTCCAGGCCGATCAGATCGACCCAGTAGTACTCGTCTTGGTCCACCGTGGGAAAGCTGGAGCGGGCAATGAAAATCCGCGCGCCGCGCAAGGTTTCGGCGGCCGTGCGATCCATCACATCAAGTGAGGAGGCCACCACCGTGCCGGAGTGAATTTTGGATTCTTGGATGGCGAGCTTGAGCACGCCAGAAAAAGTTTTTAAACCTTTTTCAGCGGGCAAAAGAAACCAACGCTTGGAGGAAAAGAGGGCCTCGGGATCAGCGCTGTAAGGTAAAACCTTGAACCAGCCCTTGATGCCCCAGGCATCTGCAATGCGCCCAACTTCGATGGCATCTGCTGGCAGTTCAGCAGCTTCGAGGTTGGGCATCATAGAGAAGCGATCAGGCAGCTTTCTTGGCGGCCTGACTGATCAGGCGCTCAACGGTTGGAGAAGCCTGGGCACCCACACCGCGCCAGTACGTCAGACGATCCTGAGCGATGCGGATGCTTTCTTCGTTGGCGGTGGCGATAGGGTTGTAAAAACCAATGCGCTCAATGAAGCGGCCGTCACGACGGTTGCGCTTGTCGGTCACGACAATGTTGAAGAACGGACGGGCTTTAGCGCCGCCACGGGAGAGTCGAATGACGACCATAGTGAATCCTTTGGAAGCTGGTCTTAATAACCAGCCATGAGAGCAAATAACCCAGTGCTTGAGACACGCAACTGACCACCCGGCCAGCGGCACACTGAATAGCCTTCTAGTGTAGCATTTTCAAGGCGCGGCTCCATTCAAAGATGAGTCGCACTGATAATCGAGCCATGACGAAAAACAAAACCGCTGCTGCATGGCTTGCTTTACTGGGTGGCCCTTTGGGTTTGCACCGCTTTTATCTTTATGGTCTGGCGGACACCATCGGCTGGCTGCTGCCCATCCCCACCGCGCTGGGTTGGTATGGCGTGCAAAGGGCACAGCAATTGGGTTTGGATGACCAGACCAGTTGGCTACTGATTCCATTACTGGGCTTTGCCATCGCAGCGTGTGCTTTGACAGCGATTGTGTACGGCCTGATGGCGCAAGAAAAATGGAATGCGCGCTTCAATGCAAGCGCCGCTTGCGACCACCCCAGTGGCGCAAGCCACTGGTTAACCATTGGGGCCGTCATTTGCGCCCTGCTGATCGGCACCACGACCTTGATGGCCAGCCTAGCCTTCAGCTTTCAGCGTTACTTTGAATACCAGGTGGATGCTGCTCGGGCGATCAGCCAACAGCCGAGCCAAGCACCTATTCAACCGTCAAAATAACTGCAAACTGATCCAGTAAGACACGATGGCCACAAACGCACTGGCCGGGATGGTGAATATCCAGGCCCAGACGATATTGCCAGCCACCCCCCAGCGCACAGCACTGGCGCGTCGCGAAGAGCCCACGCCCACAATCGCCCCGGTGATGGTGTGTGTGGTGGACACCGGAATGCCCATGGCGGTCGCAATGAACAGCGTGATGGCCCCACCCGTTTCGGCACAAAACCCGCCTACAGGTTTAAGCTTGGTGATTTTTTGACCCATGGTCTTCACAATGCGCCAGCCGCCAAACATGGTGCCGGCACCAATGGCCATGTAGCAACTCACGACAGTCCAAGCCGGAGGCGATGCATCCCCTGCCGCCACATAACCTGTGGCGATCAACATCATCCAGATAATGCCAATGGTTTTTTGCGCGTCATTGCCACCGTGACCCAGGCTATAGGCACCGGCCGAGACCAGTTGCAGCCGCCTGAACCATCGATCCACTTTGGACGGTGTAGCGCGCCTGAACGCCCAGGCCACCAACAACATCATCAATGAGCCCAAGAGGAAGCCCAACAACGGCGACACAAAGATGAAAATGACTGTCTTCAAGATGCCACCAGAGATCAAAGCGCCTGCACCGGCCTTGCCAATCACCGCTCCGACAATGCCGCCGATGAGGGCGTGCGATGAGCTACTGGGAATGCCATAAAACCAGGTGATGAAGTTCCAGACAATCGCACCCACCAATGCACCGAACACCACATGCGTGTCCACAATGCCGGGTTGCACAATGCCTTTACCCACCGTGGCCGCCACGCTCAAGTGGAATATAAAAATGGCAACAAAGTTGAAGAAGGCCGCGAACAACACGGCCTGCGCGGGTTTGAGCACCCCGGTGGAGACGACAGTGGCAATTGAGTTGGCCGCGTCATGAAACCCGTTCATGAAGTCGAAAGCCAGCGCCAAAAACACCAACAAAATCACCACCCACAGGGCGGTTGGTACGGTTTCCATGCCTCAGTCCAATCGATCAGGAGTTTTCGAGGACGATGCCCTCGATCAAATTGGCCACGTCTTCGCACTTGTCGGTCACCGTCTCCAGCAACTCATAAATCGCCTTGAGCTTGATCACCTCGCGCACATCGGGCTCGGAACGGAACAACTTGCTCATGGCTGTGCGCATCACGCGGTCGGCATCGGACTCCAGGCGGTCAATCTCTTCGCAGGTCTTGAGCGCTGCTTCCGCCGTTTTGGGGTCGGCAATGCTGTCCAACATATAGACCGCATCTTTGACGCGCTCGCAGCACTTCACGCTCAGCTCGGTCAAACGGACGATTTCATCCGTCATGTGGCGCACGTCGTACAAGGCCATGGTCTCGGCAGAGTCCTGAATCAAATCCGCCACATCGTCCATGGTGTTGATGAGCGAGTGAATCTGGTCACGGTCAATCGGTGTGATGAAGGTCTTGTGCAGCGTTTTGTTCACCTCATGGGTGATGCGGTCTGCTGCTTGCTCGGCACTGTCCACATCACGGTTGTACTGCTCACGCAGGTTGAGGTCAGGGTAGTGCGCCACCAACTGAGAAAAGGCATGCGCCGCTTCGACAATTCGATCCGCATGCTGGTTGAACATCAGGAAAAAATTGCCATCGCGTGGCATCAGTTTTGCAAACAGCATAAAGCCATCCTTTTGCGGTAAAGCTGTCAATAAAAAGCCCCCGTGGTACGAACCAGGGGGGACTTGAACAAGCCGGACAAGGGTGCATCCGGACGTCGTTTCAGTGTGCGATTTTAAGCGCCCACTGTCTCCGCCACGTCTTTGTATTCCTGAATTTGATCAAAATTCAGGTACTTGTAAACAGTCGCGCCGTTTGATGACAGCACACCCATGTCGGCCAGGTACTCGGCCTTGCTGGGGATGCGCCCCAACTTGGAGGCAATGGCCGACAGCTCGGCCGAGGCCAGGTACACCTGGGTGTTCTTGCCCAGACGGTTCGGGAAATTACGGGTGCTGGTGGACATCACCGTAGCGCCCTCTTTCACCTGTGCCTGGTTGCCCATGCACAGCGAGCAACCCGGCATCTCCATGCGTGCACCGGCAGCGCCAAAGACGCCGTAGTGGCCTTCTTCGGACAACTGCTGCGCATCCATCTTGGTCGGGGGGGCCATCCAGAGCTTGACCGGCATGTCTTTCTTGCCTTCGAGCAACTTGCTAGCAGCACGGAAGTGGCCGATATTGGTCATGCACGAGCCGATGAACACTTCGTCGATCTTGGCACCGGCTACGTCGGACAGGGTCTTGGCGTCGTCCGGGTCGTTCGGGCAGCAAACGATGGGCTCATTGATCTCGCTCATGTCAATCTCGATCACGGCGGCGTACTCGGCATCGGCGTCAGCTTT
>CANCDA010000108.1 GCA_947374705.1 Comamonadaceae bacterium
TCTCAATTTGAACGAGCCTCATCGTTCGGAACGATCAATGCAACAGCATGGTGACCTAAATCATCAGCCATCTGTCTTTGAGGTAACGCTGCGAACACAGTTTTCCGAACTTAGACGGATGATTGGCTCCCCCCAAGTTTATCTACCACTAAAACTCAAATTTGGAGACATGGCAGAGGCCTTCATATCGGAGCAGATGCTCGCATTTTTAAAAAAGGACGAACTGCTCCGTATCACTTCAATATTTGGCAGCGGTGCGGACAGTGTCAGTGTTATGAGTGGTGTCCTCGTCGGAGGTGTTGCTAGTAGACATAACGCAACTCATTTACACGCAGCGCTTATTCAGTTTGTACCAAATAGTCAAAATCCTCAAATTCATACATCAAACTATGCCGGCAATCAAACAGAGATAGGAAACTACGGTCAACTTTTTAGACCGCGTATCTACCGCTTTAGCGCTCAAAGGAGACCGGGTACACGATACCCCGCACAAGGAACTGCTGCCCTCGACAGGGAAGCAACCAATTTACCCTTTTGCATCAATCATCTTCAATCAAATGATGCACATGGGCATCGCGTCCTTTGTGGCTGGATAAATCGAATTTTCCCTAGCATTAAGTGGGTTCAAGCCCCGTACAAGGAAAATAATTTTGAATTATTTTGCCTTCCTCAACTGCCAGAAGCACGAAGAGACGACCTCGCAACGCCCTTGTCGCGCATGGGGGCGGGCATAGGCAATGTCATTGCCATGCTCTACGTAGTGCTCACCTCGCGTGAACCTCAGGTGATTGCCATTGACGAGCCCAATGCGTTTTTGCATCCTCGGGCGCTGCGCGAATTGCTCGCGATACTTGAGTCAGAAGGCAAGCAACATCAATTCATCCTCACGGCCCACTCGGCCGATGTGTTGACGGCAGTCAACACACGCACCATCTCTCTGCTTGATTTTGATGGCGTGGCCACTACGGTGCAGCAAGTCGGCCCGAAAGACCTGCACGCTCTTCGTGGCGGTCTGGCTGAACTGGGCATCCGCATGACTGACCTTCACGCCAAAGATCGCGTTTTCTGGGTAGAGGGTCAAACCGAAGAGCTGGTTATGCCCGAGCTTCTCCGCTGGGCATGCCCTGAAGTGGCTGCGGGCACGTCTGTGCTGCGGGTTGAGCGCACCGGAACCTTCTCGAAAAAGGGGCTGAACCCAGAAGAAATAGCCCAAATTTATGAGCGACTTTCATCCTCATCTGCGCTGGTTCCACCTATGGTTTGCATTTTGTTGGACAGAGAAAATCGCACCGCTGAAAGCCGTGAAAGCATCGAAAAATCGTCACTAGGAAAACTTCGATTTTTGGATCGAAAGATGCTGGAAAATTACCTGCTCCACCCTGGCGCTGTGGCGGCTGCTATTGAAGAACTAGAACAAACAACCAGCGTCGATGCTGTGCGTGAAAAGCTGTGCGGCGTGCTTTGCGTACCAGACCTTGCGAGCGACCTTTCAGGCTTGGATGCCGCTCAAGCACTTGAATCGGTTTTTTCTGATCTCTCAGACGCTGCGATTGAGTTCAGAAAAACACGAGACGTTCCGGTTTTGGTGGCATGGATTCTTGAAAACGAGCCTGAATTCCTCGCGCCACTCCGCACATGCCTGCGAAGGTCCTTTGGTCTGCAAGACTGGTCAGAACGCTAGACACGAGCGACTACAGTTCCCTCTTTTTACTTCAAGCCGCAACCGAATGCGCCTCAAGACTCACATTCAGCCGATCTCTAACCGCCCGAAAAATCGCGGCCAGATTGTCCATGCTGGGGTTGCCTGTAGGGGACAACATGCGGTGCAGACTCTTGCTGGGCTTGGCCGTCAAGGTGGCGAGTTGCTCAAACCCGATCGTCGCGTTAATCAGGTCGCGCAAGATGAGGCGTGCCGTTTCCGGCTCACCGTTTAAGAACAAGGTGGCCGCCTCGTCCAGCAGCGCTTGTGCAAACGCCGCATCGCGCTCCACGCGCTCCAGTACGGTTTCTTTGAAATGCCGTGTGAGTGCCATGATTTAACCTTTCTGCTTTCCCGTCGGTGCTTTGCTGGTCAATGATTTTTTGCGCGCCTTGTATTCCAACAACAAGGCCTTGGCCCGATCTATGTCACGTTGTTGACCACGCTTGGTGCCACCGCCAAATAGCACGATGAGCGTTTCGCCGTCTTGCGCCAAGTAAATGCGATAGCCTGGCCCCCAGTCGATGATGTACTCGCCCAAGCCATCAAACCATTTGATGTTGGAGGTGTTGCCAAGCGTCATGCGCAGTTTTGCGGTCGTTACCTTGGCAGCCGCTTGAGCGTCTAGGCCATCAAACCACTTTTTATAGGGATTCGATTCGTCTTCTCGGATGTACTCTTCGACACTGATAGTCATGGCTAATGG
Organism: Comamonadaceae bacterium; assembly: GCA_947374705.1. Taxonomy (GTDB): domain Bacteria; phylum Pseudomonadota; class Gammaproteobacteria; order Burkholderiales; family Burkholderiaceae_C; genus CANCDA01. Next base: position 2,406 of record CANCDA010000108.1, read on the forward strand.
TAACACATTAGTTACCATGAGTTCGCCGCCGAATCAACCCGTCAGCATCGACGAGGTACGAGACTGAGCGCACCCTCAAAGCACATCGCCCCTTGGATGAACTAGGATGCGCCACAACAATACCTGGAGACAAAATGCATCCTTCACCAACAAAATCATGGGTCGGTCTTTGCGCCCTGTTGCTCTTGAGCAACAGCCCTCAAACCCTCGCGCAGTCAGCTTCGCAGACCCAGGCGGATTACCCAAACCGCCCCATCCGCATGGTGGTGCCCTACGCTGCGGGCGGGCCGATGGATTTCATTGGTCGCACGCTGGGGCAAAAGATGGCCCCCACGCTGGGTCAGAACTTTGTCATCGACAACCGCGTTGGCGCGGGTGGGGCCATTGGCACGGATGCGGTGGCCAAGGCCGCGCCTGATGGCTACACGCTGCTCAACACCTCATCCAGCCACGCCAGCCTGCCAGTGGTGAGCAAGTCGCTGCCCTATAACCCGGTGAAAGACTTTGTGCCCATCACTTTGGTGGCCAGCAGTGTGGGCTTTGTGCTGGCGGCGCACCCCAGCGTGTCCGCGCGCAATCTGCAAGAGTTCATCGCCGACGCCAAAGCCCATCCCGGCAAATACAACTATGGCTCGGCAGGAATAGGTAACGTCATGCATTTCGCTGCCGAGTCCTTCAACGCCCGCGCAGGCACCAAACTCATCCATGTGCCCTACAAAGGTGTGAGCCAGGCGTTGACCGATTTGGTGGCCGGGCGCATTGAGGTGAGCTTTGGTGCGGCCACCGCGCTGCTGCCCATGATCAAGGCGGGCAAACTCAAGGCGCTGGCCATCACCGGCCCCGCGCGCTGGGATCAATTGCCCGATGTGCCCACCGTGAGCGAGGCGGGGCTACCCGGCTTTGTCTATACCCCCTGGTACGGCCTGTGGTACCCCGCAGGCACGCCCACCGAGTACGTGACGCGCCTGCAAAAAGACGTGGCCAAGGCCCTGCAAGACCCGGAGGTGAAGCGCCACTTTTCAGAACAAGGCTTTGTGGCCGTGGGGTCAACGTCGGTCGAGTTCGCCAAGGTGATTGCGGATGAGATGGAGATGAACCGGCGGCTGGCGTTGAAGATTGACTTCACGGCGCAATAGGATGGCTCGGCTCTGCGCCCGTTGACGACGCATCACCCTCGCGCGCCATGCGCTCACTCTTCCAGTAAACATCATCACCGCCGTTCACGCGGTTGAACACGCGCGCCAGCACAAACAGCAAATCGCTCAAGCGGTTCAAGTACTGGCGTGGCGTGGCTTTCAAGGTCTCTTGGCCCTCCAGCGCCACGATGCTGCGTTCGGCCCGGCGTGCCACGGTGCGGCACACATGCGCCTGAGCCGCTGCACGCGTGCCTGCGGGCAAGATGAACTCTTGCAGCCGGGGCAGCGTGGCGTTGAAGGTCTCCAGCGCTTGGTCCAGTGCCAGCACGGCGTCCGCCTTGAGCAACTCAAAACCGGGGATGGACAGCTCACCGCCCAAATTGAAGAGCTGGTGTTGCACCTCGACCAGCACCGCACGCGCGGCGTCGGGCATGTCTTCGCACAACAGCACACCAATGTGGGAGTTGAGCTCGTCCACCTCGCCCATGGCGTGAACGCGCTGGCTGCTTTTGGAGACCCGGGTGTTGTCCCCCAGGCCGGTGGTGCCGTCATCACCCGTGCGGGTGGAGATTTGTGTGAGGCGATTGCCCATGATGCGCCCTTGGTAGAAAATACGATTATGAACGCACCCACCCCCTCCGCTCACCTCTTGCCTGCCCTGCATGCCCGCGCTGTGCCGCAAGCTTTGATCGACGCACTTAAAACGCGCTTCGGCGAGCGCTGCTCCACCGCCCAAGTCGTGCGCGAACAGCATGGCCGCGACGAATCGGCTTACACCACCGTGCCGCCGCCCGCCGCTGTGGTGTTTGCCGAATCCACCACCGATGTGGCCGACGCGGTGACGCTGGCCAGCCAGCACAGCGTGCCGGTGATTCCCTTTGGTGTGGGCTCCTCGCTGGAGGGCCACCTACTGGCCGTGCAGGGCGGCATCAGCATTGACGTAAGCCGCATGAACCAGCTGGTGAGCGTGAATGCCGACGACCTGACCGTCACCGTGCAACCCGGCGTGACGCGCAAGCAGCTCAACGAATCCATCAAGGACACCGGCCTGTTCTTCCCGATCGACCCCGGCGCGGATGCGTCCATTGGCGGCATGAGCGCCACGCGCGCCAGCGGCACCAACGCCGTGCGCTACGGCACCATGCGCGAGAACGTGCTGGCTTTAGAGGTGGTCACGGCCAGCGGCGAGGTCATCCGCACCGGCACGCGCGCCAAAAAATCAGCCGCCGGCTATGACTTGACACGCCTGATGGTGGGCAGTGAAGGCACGCTGGGCGTGATGACCGAAATCACCCTGCGGCTCTACCCCTTGCCCGAAGCGATTTCGGCGGCAGTGTGCTCCTTCCCCAGCATCGAGGCCGCGGTGCGCACCACCATCCAGGTGATCCAGATGGGCATCCCGATTGCTCGCGTGGAGCTGATTGACGTGAACACAGTGCGCATGGTCAACGCGCACAGCAAACTCGGCTTGCGTGAAGAGCCGATGCTGCTGATGGAGTTCCACGGCTCACCCGCCAGCGTGCAAGAGCAAGCTGAGACCGTGCAGGCCCTGGCCAGCGAACACGGCGGCCAAGCCTTTGAATGGGCCAGCACACCCGAGGCGCGCACCAAGCTGTGGACGGCTCGGCACAACGCCTACTTCGCCGCCATTCAAAGCAAGCCCGGCTGCCGCGCCATCAGCACCGACACCTGCGTGCCGATCTCGCGCCTGGCGGATTGCCTGCTCGACTCCGTGGCCGAGGCTGACGCCAGTGGCATTCCTTACTTTTTGGTGGGCCACGTGGGCGACGGCAACTTCCACTTCGGCTACCTGATTGACCCGGACAAGCCCGAGGAACGCGAAACCGCCGAAGCGCTGAACCACAAGCTGGTAGAACGCGCGCTGCGGTTGGAGGGCACCTGCACCGGCGAGCACGGCGTGGGTCTGCACAAGATGGGCTTTTTGCTAGCCGAAACGGGTGAGGGTGCTGTGGCCATGATGCGCGCCATCAAGCAGGCGCTGGACCCGAAAAATATCATGAATCCGGGGAAGATTTTCAGCAATTGAATTCAGGTGCCTAGTCCGTTTGGATGATGACAGTTGGCGTTTTTTGTCGCATCATGACCCCGTGCCCCCAAATCAGGCACGTGTTTCCGCAGGTACGCGTTGTTCCTGCGGTCTTTATATGTGTGTTCTTTCAAGGAGTGTCATCATGAAAAAATATTTTGTTGCAGCCCTATTGTTGTCACTGAGCAGCCTGAGTTTTGCTGCGGGATGCTGGCAAAACGGAAAATACGTGCAGTGCGTGAAGAACATGGAAACCGGCCCGACGACTTCGGAGCACGCCAACGCACTTTGATTCCATCAGGGTCAATCGTTCAAGGCTCTCGGATTTTGTTTTGAGTTCGAGGGCTTTATTTTTTTGGCGGGAGGTTGGAGGGGGGTGCCGCGCTAAATGGAGCGGCGAATCACCAGCGCAATCCCACCCAAAACCGCAATGGACGCCAGCACCAGGCGCAGCGTCAGCGGCTCACCCAGCAGGCCAATGCCGCCTAAGGCCGCTATCACCGGCACACTGAGCTGAATCGTCGCCGCGTGGGTGGCTTTGAGATCAGGCAGTGCGGTGTACCAAATGGCGTAGCCGATGCCAGAGGTCAGCGCGCCGGAGGCCACGGCGTAAGCGATGCCCGGCGTGTCAAGCGTGGCCTGATTCAGCGTCAACAGCCCCATCACCAAGGCCATGGGTACGGCACGCACAAAATTGCCTGCTGTGACGCGCGTTGGGTCGCCCGCGCCCTTGCCGCGTAGCGAGTACACCCCCCAAGCAGCACCCGCAGCCAACATCAGCAGCGCGCCAAGTAACGGTGGTGCGGACAGGCCCGGCAAAAGCAAGCCCAACAGCCCGCTCAGGGCCAGCACCAAGCCCACGAGCTGCCAGCGCCGCAGCCGCTCTCCACGCCACAGGCCCACGCCGATCATGGTGGCCTGCACCGCGCCAAACAGCAGCAACGCCCCAGTGGCCGCAGACAGGCTCACATAGGCGAAGGAGAAGCCCGCTGCGTAGGCAAACAAGGCCAAGGCCGAGCCCCAGTTCCCCTGCCCGGTCGTGCGGCCTGAGCGCAATCGCACCAGCAGCCAAAGCGCCAGTGCGCCCGAGATCAGCCGGACAACTGTGAAGCTGCTGGCGTCTATGGCGGTGTGTTTGAGCGCGGCCCGGCACAGCAAAGAGTTGCCGGCAAAGGCCAACATGGCCAGGCTCGTGAGTGTGAACAGGCGGATGGGGGACATCTAGGCTGAACCTTTGCTTAATCGCGGTTGACGCCAGCGGCCAGTGGCGCTTGATAGACCCACACCGGCTTGGCCTGCGTGAGGTCGGGTTGCACCACGGGGCTCCATCCTACCGCCTCAAACTCCAGGCTCACCAACCAAGCGCCGGGCCTAAGTTCGGCCCGCGCCTTCTCGACCGCCCGCGCCATGCTCTCGGGCCGTTGGAACAGATAGACCAAATCAAAACGTGACCAATCGGCCACCCAGATATCGCCCTGCCCCACCTGCGCCCAAGGGCAGCGTCGGGCACACAGCCAGTGCAGAGGGCGGCTCCATTCGATGCCGTGCAGCTCAGCCAGCGGATAGGCTTGGCGCAGGGCCTGTAGGCCCTGGCCCAGACCGCATCCAGCGTCCAGCACGCGCGCACCGGGCAGCAAAGGGGCCACGTTCGGCAAGTCGTTCAAGGCGTCCGGCGGGGTGGGGAACAGCGGCGCGTCACGCCAGGCGTTGATGGGGTAGATCAGCAGCAAGACCATCAGAGGCAAAAGCCAGCCCCAAGCGGGCAGGCTCAGCCCACCCGACAGAGCCAGCGACACCGGAAAGCCCAGGCCAATGAGAAGGCGTCGCCACCAGGTGCCGCCCAGCAAGCTCAAACCCACGCCCAGACTTAAAGCCAACAACAGGGCTGCGGTACTGCCCCAACCCAGGCGCAAGGACTGCACAAACACGCCCCAGGCCAGTCCCCAGGCCAGCAAGGCGGGCAAGGGCCAGCGCAAGCGCACGAGCAGGCTCATGGTCTAGCGGCTCGCTCCGCCCACGCGCAGCTTGTCGATCAAGCCATTGAGTTCATCGAGCGAGCTGAACTGGATACTCAGCTCACCCATGTCTTCCATGCGGCCGCCGCGTTTGACGCGCTTTTTCACCCGCACTTCGACCTCGGCCATCAGCAGGTCAGACAGCTCTTCTTCCACACGCTTGAGGTCGCGTGACTTTTCTTTCTTGGGTTTTTGCGGCACCAGGTTGAACTCGGCACCCAGCTTTTTGACCAGGCTTTCGGCTTCGCGCACCGACATTTTTTTCGCTGCAATCTGGCTCGCCGCCGTGATCTGGGTGGCGCGGTCCAGCGCCAGCAAGGCCCGGGCGTGGCCCATGTCGATGTCGCCCGCCATGAGCATGGTCTGCACCGGGTCGGCCAGGTTCAGCAGGCGCAGCAGGTTGCTGGCGGCGCTGCGCGAGCGCCCAACTGCTTGGGCAGCCAATTCGTGAGTGAGCCCAAACTCTTTCACCAAACGTTGCAAACCTTGGGCCTCTTCCAACGGGTTGAGGTCTTCGCGCTGGATGTTCTCGATCAGGGCCATGGCCGCCGCCGACTCGTCGGGCACGTTGCGCACCAGCACCGGCACGCGGTCCAGGCCGGCCAGTTTGGCGGCCCGGTAGCGCCGCTCACCGGCGATGATTTCAAACTTGCTTTCGTTCACGCCAGCCGTTAAGCGACGCACCAGGATCGGCTGCATGATGCCTTGCACTTTGATGGATTCAGCCAGCTCGTAGAGCGCGCCTTCGTCCATGCGGGTGCGCGGCTGGTACTGGCCAGCCACGATGTCGTCGAGCATCAGGCTGGTGGGCA
>CANCDA010000109.1 GCA_947374705.1 Comamonadaceae bacterium
CAAGCGCAAGAACAGGCCGACGCGGCCAAGACTCAGATTGACATCGCCCAACGCCAGTTCGACAACAACCGCGCCCTGGTGGATCAGGGCTTTATTTCCAAAACCGCGCTGGACGCCTCCTCCAGCACCTTGGCTGGCGCGCAGGCCACGCACAAGGCCGCGTTATCGGGCGTTGCGGTGGCCAAGAAGTCGCTGGACGACACCGTGCTGCGCTCGCCCATCAACGGCTGGGTGGCGCAGCGCCTGGCCCAACCGGGCGAGCGTGTGGCAATTGAGGCACGCGTGATCGAGGTGGTGGACTTGAGCCGCCTGGAGCTTGAGATCACCTTGAGCGCGGCCGAATCCATCAGCGTCAAGGTGGGACAAAGCGCCACACTGCAAGTGGATGGTGCAAGTCAAGCCGTGACAGCCCGTGTGGCGCGCATCAGCCCCAGCACACAGGCTGGCAGCCGCAGCGTGCTGGCCTACCTGAGTGTGGACGCGAACACGGCCTCCAACGCGGGTCTGCGCCAAGGCTTGTTTGCACAGGGCACGCTGGGCACAGGTCAATTGAGTGGCCTGTCGGTGCCCCTGAGTGCGGTGCGTACAGACAGACCCGCGCCTTATGTTCAGCTGCTTGAAAAAGGCCAAGTGGTGCACCGCGAAGTGGTCTTGGGTGCGCGTGGCCAGGCCCAAGGCGAGCCCATGGTGATCGTTCAAGGCTTGGCAGACAACAGCGTCGTCATCCGGGGCGAGCTCGGCCTATTGCGCGCGGGCACGGCAGTGCGCTTCACCCAAGTGAGTCGCTAAACCATGTGGTTCACCAAAATCAGTCTGAAAAACCCGGTGTTTGCCACCATGATGATGCTGGCCATCGTGGTGCTGGGCCTGTTCTCTTACCAGCGTTTGCAGGTCGATCAATTCCCCAATGTTGATTTCCCGGTGGTGGTGATCAGCACCGATTACCCCGGTGCTTCGCCGGAAATCGTGGAGAGCGAAGTCACCAAAAAAGTGGAAGAAGGCGTTAACTCGATTGCCGGCATCAGTGCGCTGACCTCACGCAGCTTTGAAGGCCGCTCCGTGGTCATCATGGAGTTTCAGCTCCACATCAATGGCCGCAAGGCGGCCGACGACGTGCGCGAAAAAATCGGCCTCATCCGCCCCACGTTCCGCGACGAAGTGAAAGAGCCTAGCGTGCTGCGCTTTGATCCGTCCAGCCGGGCTATTTGGTCGTTGGCTGTGCTGCCAGAGGCTGGCAAGGGGAAGCCCCTCAATGAAGTAGAACTCACCAACTGGGCCGATCAAGTCCTCAAAAAACGTCTGGAAAACGTACGCGGCGTTGGCTCGGTCAGCCTGGTCGGTGGCACCAAGCGCGAGATCAATCTTTACCTGCAACCGCAGGCGATGGAAGCCAATGGCATCACGCCTGAGCAAGTGGTGGCCGCCGTGAAGGGTGAGAACCAAAACCTGCCCGTGGGGGCCATACGCAACCTGACGCAAGAGCGCATTGTGCAGATTGATGCACGCATGCAGCGGCCCGAAGATTTTGGCCGCATCATCGTAGCGCGCAAGGCCGGCGGTGCACCCGTGCGACTAGACCAAATCGCCACCGTGAAGGACGGTGCACAAGAGCTGGACAGTCTGGCGCTCTACAACGGCCAGCGCACGCTCTTGCTCACCGTGCAAAAGTCGCAGGACGAGAACACCATTGACGTGATTGACAAGCTGCGCGAGACCGTGGTCAGCATGCAAGCTCTGCTACCACCCGGCGTTCGGTTAGAGCCCGTGACCGATGGTTCGCGCCCGATTCGCGTCTCGGTGGACAACGTACGACGCACCTTGATCGAAGGCGCTTTGCTCACGGTGCTGATCGTGTTTTTGTTCCTCAATTCCTGGCGTTCCACCGTCATCACCGGGCTGACCTTGCCGATCTCGCTCATCGGCACTTTTCTCTTCATGTATTTGTTTGGCTTCACCATCAACATGGTCACGCTGATGGCGCTCTCGCTGTGTGTCGGCTTGCTGATTGACGATGCCATCGTGGTGCGCGAGAACATCGTGCGCCATGTCCAAATGGGCAAGGGCGCGTATGACGCGGCCATGGACGGCACGCAAGAGATTGGCCTGGCGGTGCTGGCCACCACCTTCTCCATCGTGGCGGTGTTTTTGCCTATCGGCTTCATGGGCGGCATCATCGGCAAGTTCTTCCACGAGTTTGGCGTCACCATCGTGGCGGCGGTGCTGATCTCCATGTTTGTCAGCTTCACGCTGGATCCCATGCTCTCCAGCCTCTGGCATGACCCGAGCATTGAGGCCCACGGCAAGCGCCATGCGCCCGTGACCTTCTACGACAAAACCATTGGCCGCGTGACCGGCTGGTTTGACCACGGGACCGACCTGTTAGTCGAGGCCTACCAAAGCGTTTTGCGCAAGGCCTTGCACCACAAGCTCGTGACTGTTTTACTGGCTGTGGCCATCTTCGTCATCAGCATTTTCATGGTGCCACTGCTGGGCACCGAGTTCGTGCCGAAGGCAGATTTTTCAGAAACTTCACTGAACTTCTACACCCCTGAAGGCTCATCGCTGGAAGTCACCGAAGCCAAGGCGCGCCAAGTGGACGCCATCCTGCACGAGTTTCCCGAGGTGAAGTACACCGTGGCCACCCTCAACACCGGCAACGCTCTAGGCAAAAACTATGCATCAGTCTATGTGCGTCTGGTGGATCGCAAGGCGCGCGCGCGCAGTGTGGATCAAATGGCCAACGTCCTGCGCGAACGGCTCAGGAGCGTGCCCGGCATCACCGTCACACACGTAGGCTTGCTCGACGCCGTGGGCGGCAACAAGCAGGTGGAGTTTTCTATGCAGGGGCCAGACCTCAAAGAACTGGAGCGACTGACCACGCGGGTGACAGACAAGCTTCGCCCCATCCCCGGCCTGGTCGATCTGGACTCCAGCGTCAAGGCCAACAAGCCCACGATTGAAGTGCAGGTCATGCGCGACGCCGCGTCTGACCTGGGCCTGGGCGTGGCCCCCATCGCCAGCGCGCTACGCACTCTGGTGGCCGGTCAAACCGTGGGCAACTGGCGCGCGCCCGACGACCAGACGTATGACGTCAACGTGCGCCTGGCCCCCAACATGCGCCTGAACCCGCAAGACCTGGAGCGCCTGCCCTTCACCGTCGGCAGCAACGCCGACGGCAGCCCGCGCATCGTGCGGGTCAACCAGGTCGCCCGCGTGGTGGAGACTACCGGCCCGAACCAGATCAACCGGCGCAACCTGACGCGCGAAGTGGCCGTCAACGCCAACGTCTTCAACCGCTCGGCGGGCGAGGTGTCCAACGACATCAAGGCCGCGCTGGCGAGCATCAGCTTCCCGCCCGGCTACCGCTATGAGTTTGGTGGCTCCACCAAAAACATGGCCGAGTCGTTTGGCTATGCCATCTCGGCGCTGGTGTTGGCCATCGTCTTCATTTACATGATTTTGGCCAGCCAGTTCAAGAGCTTTTTTCAGCCCTTGGCCTTGATGACCTCGCTGCCGCTGACGTTGATTGGCGTGGTGCTGGCCCTGCTCTTGTTCCAATCCACCCTGTCCATGTTCTCCATCATCGGGGTGGTCATGCTGATGGGGCTGGTGACCAAGAACGCGATTTTGCTGGTGGACTTTGCCATTCGGGCACGAGAAGACAGTGTTGACGAACAGGGCCGAAACGTCCCTGGAATGGCCCGTCACGACGCCCTGCTACTGGCCGCACGCGTGCGGCTGCGCCCCATCCTGATGACCACACTGGCCATGATTTTTGGCATGGTGCCACTGGCCTTTGCCCTGAGCGAGGGCGCCGAGCAGCGCGCGCCCATGGGCCAGGCGGTGATTGGTGGCGTCATCACCTCCTCCTTGCTCACGCTGGTGGTCGTGCCCGTGGTGTATTGCTACCTGGATGACTTTACACAATGGCTACATCGCCTGTGGCGTAAGCCGGAAAGCACCTCGTTAAAATCATCGGATTGAAAAAGCAAGCCTTAGGAGTTGATGGAATGAATCTGGAACAAGCCCGCTTCAACATGATTGAGCAACAAATCCGCCCCTGGGATGTGCTCGACACCGAGGTGCTGCACCTGCTGTCTGTGGTCAAGCGTGAAGATTTTGTGCCGCTGGCTCACAAAGCCTTGGCCTTTGTCGATATGGAAATTCCCCTGCGCAGCACGCCAGATCAAGCCCCGAGCATGCTGGCCCCCCGGGTAGAAGCCCGTATGCTGCAAGACATGGCCGTGCGCAAGCATGAAAAGGTGTTGGAGATCGGCACGGGGTCAGGCTATATGGCCGCCCTTCTGGCCCACCGCGCCCAGCGCGTGATCTCTCTGGAAATCGAGCCCGAGCTGGTCACGCGCGCACGCGACAACTTGCAAAAAGCAGGCATCCAGAACGCTGATGTCATGCAGGCCGATGGTGTCAAGGGTTTGCCAGAACAAGGCCCATTTGACGTCATCGTGCTCAGCGGCTCGGTGGCTGAAGTGCCGAGCGCCCTGCTCGCGCAGCTCAAAGTCGGTGGTCGCTTGATGGCCATCGTGGGCGATCCGCCCATGATGCGCGCTACCCTGATCACCCGCACCAGCGATGCCGAGTACACAACCACGCAAGCCTGGGACACGGTTGCCCCGCGTCTGCTGAATTTCCCTGAGCACTCGCGTTTCACTTTTTAAACGAAACCGCCCAAAAAGCCCCTACCATCATGATTGAACATGTCCACCCCAGTGATCTGGCCGCTTGGCTGGACAAAATGCAAACATTTGGCCAGCCCGTCGTCATTGACGTGCGTGAGCCCCACGAGTTGCAAACGGCCTCGATCAAAGCCCAAGGCTTCGAACTGGTGACCATCCCCATGGGCGATATTCCTCCCCGCTTGAAAGAGCTGGACCCCACGCGGCCCACGGCCTGTCTGTGCCACCACGGTGCACGCAGCCAGCGCGTGGCCGAGTACCTGGTCGGTCAGGGCTTTGGCCATGTGGCCAACATCACGGGCGGCATCAATGCCTGGTCGGTGCAGATTGACCCCACCGTCCCCCGTTATTAAGGAAAAAACTTCATGCACGCGTTTCGTCTTGCCCCCATGACCTTGGCCCCACTCACCTTGGCGCTGTGCGCCGCGCTGACTGCCCCGGCTTACGCAGAAAACCTGCTCAGCATCTACGAAACTGCACGCAATTACGATGCCGCCTACCAGTCGGCCAAGTCGCAGTTTGACGCGACCATGGCGCTCTCTGAGGAGGCCAAATCCAACATCTTGCCGACCGTGAATCTGGGCATCAACGGCTCCAACGGCCAAGCCAACGTCATTGAATCAACGCCCGCCCAGGGCAACCGCAACTTCACCAATCAGGGCGCGACCATCAGTGCCACGCAACCCCTGTACCGCCCGGTCAATCTGGCGCTCTACGAGCAGGGTAAAAAACAAGCCTTGCTGGCCCCTGCAGCCCTGTTGATTGCCGAACAGGATTTAATGATCCGAACCAGCCAGACTTACTTTGATGTGCTCGGCGCGCAAGACACGCTGACCTTCGTGCAGGCTCAGAAATCAGCGGTGGCCGAGCAACTGGCCTCGGCCAAGCGCAACTTTGAAGTCGGCACGGCCACCATCACCGACACCCGCGAAGCCCAGGCGCGTTATGACCTGGTCATCGCCCAGGAGATCGCCGCCGACAACGACCTGCGCGTCAAACGACTCGCCCTGGATCAGTTGATCGGCAAAAGCAACGTCTCGCCCAACCCACTGGCCTCTACCGAATTGCCCACTCTCGTGCCTGCGGACGTGAACCCCTGGATTGCGCAAGCGCTGGACACACACCCCACCCTCAAGCAACTGCGCGTGGCCCTGGAAGTGGCCGAGCTTGAAGTCCAAAAAGCGCAGGCCGGCCACAAGCCCACCCTCGACTTGACAGCCAGCTATGGCTACAACGACAACTCCAACGGCACCACCACCACGGCCACCTCGTCCAAGTCCACCACGGGTGTGGTGGGCCTGAGCTTCAACCTTCCTTTGTTCAGCGGCTTCTTCACCCAGAACCGCATCAAAGAAACCCTGGCGCTGGAGAGCAAGGCCCGCACCGACCTGGAGGCAGGCCAACGCAATATTTCTCAAGCCACGCGTGCGGCCTATTTCGGCGTGCTCTCGGGCCTCGGCCAGGCCAATGCCCTGCAAGCCGCTGAAGCCTCCAGCCAGAGCGCGCTGGACGCCAACAAACTCGGCTACCAGGTGGGCGTGCGCATCAACATCGACGTGCTCAACTCACAAAGCCAGCTCTACCAGACCAAGCGCGATCTGGCCAAAGCACGTTACGACGTGTTAGTGGGTGGCCTGAAGCTGCGCCAAGCCAATGGCACGCTCAAGGCCGAAGACTTGCAGGGCGTCAACGCTTTGCTCAGTCAGTAAAGTAAACCCGATACCTCTGAAACGTAAACGCCAGATATCAGGCGTTACGAATATTTACCGCCCACGCAGCTCAGCGTAGGGCCGGTGACTTCTATCATCAAACAGTCCCTTTCGCATGCGAAGGGGCTTTGACGATACGCACCACTGTCACTGGCCCTATTCATAAAAACTTCAATGAGCTCCACCTCGTCCATCGCAGGCAAGCAACACGTCAAAGAAAAAACCGGTGCCCAAACCCTGGCTGCGGACACCGTGGTCTATCTGGTGCTCAGCCTGCTGACCTGGGGCACTTGGCACATCAGCCAGCAGGGCTACTTTGAGGCGGGTGACGACGTCGGCTACTGGCTTGGCGTGGCAGGCGCCAGCATGATGTTGCTGTTGTTCAGCTACCCCTTGCGCAAACACTTTCGCTTCATGCAGAACCTGGGGCGGGGGAAGTGGTGGTTTTTGGTGCACATGTTTTTGGGGGTGGGTGGGCCGCTGCTGATCCTGCTGCACTCCAACTTTCGCATTGGCTCGCTCAACGCCGGTGTGGCGCTGTACAGCATGATCATCGTGGCGCTCAGCGGGGTGGTGGGTCGCTTCATTTACGCCCGCGTGCACCGTGGCCTCAAGGGTGAGCAGGTGGGCTTTCAGGCGCTACAAGAGCGGGCGGGGCTGGACAAAGAAGAGGTGCGCTCTCGCCTGGCCTTTGCACCCAAGGTGGAAGCCTTGCTCAAGGCCTTTGAGCAGCGCGAACTACAAGCCAAGCCGGGGTGGTTGACCTACACCCGCCAAGTATTTGTCTTGCCCGTCATGCTGTGGGTGGTGTACTACCGCTGCCTGGCTGAGTTGCGCCAACCGATTCGGCGTTTGGCACAGCACAGCCATTGGCTCGCCCCTGATTTTGAACGCCGACACCGCCACTCTAAAAAATTAGTGCGCCGCTACCTCACAGCGGTGGTTCGCGTGGCCCAGTACACCGCCTATGAGCGGCTTTTTTCGTTCTGGCATCTCGCCCACATCCCCTTTGTCTATCTGCTGGTCATCAGCGCCATCGTCCACGTGGTGGCCGTGCACGCCTACTGAGTCTGACCCACACGATGCCTTGGCTTGTTCATTGTTTTATGGCGTGTCTGATGGGCTTGGCCACGCTCACAGCCAGCGCGCAAGGCATCGAGTCCGTCATGTCTCCCGGCAAAGTCATTCAGGGCCACGCCAAATTTGAAGACGACTGCAAGCAATGCCATGTGAAGTTCGACCGTAAAGCGCAAGACGGCCTGTGCACGGACTGCCATAAAGACATTGGTGCTGACGTGCGCGCCCTGAGCGGCATGCACGGGCGACTCAAACCCCAAGCCTGCCGCAGTTGCCACACCGACCACAAAGGGCGCGGCGCGCGCGTGGCCGAGTTTGACAAAAAGAAGTTTGACCATACCCAAACCGACTTTGCCCTGCGCGGCAAGCACCCCAAAGTGGAATGCGATAAATGCCACGTCTCGGGCAAAAAATTCAGCGAAGCGCCCCAAACCTGCAACGCCTGCCACAAGAAAGACGATGTCCACAAAGGCTCGCTCGGTGAAAAATGTGCCGACTGCCACAACGAATCCAACTGGAAAGAAACCCGCTTCGACCATGACACCACCCGTTTCCCTCTGACGGGCAAGCACACCGACACCAAATGCGCCGACTGCCACAAGAGCAGCAACTACAAAGAAGCACCGCGCACTTGCATTGGCTGTCATAAAAAAGACGACGAGCAAAAAGGCCACAAAGGCCAGTTTGGTGAGAAATGCGATAGCTGCCACGGCACCAAGCAATGGAAGTCGTCCAGCTTCAACCACGACACCGACACCAAATATGCGCTCAAAGGCAAACACCGCAGCACCGCCTGCGTTGATTGCCACACCGGCCACCTCTACCGCGTCAAGCTCAGCCCAGACTGCTATGCCTGCCACAAGAAAGACGACAAACACAAAGAGACCCTGGGCAAAGACTGCGGCAGTTGCCACACCGAGCGCAACTG
>CANCDA010000110.1 GCA_947374705.1 Comamonadaceae bacterium
AGCGCTTGGCCATTGCCCAGCAGGTCTTGCAGACAGGCAAAAGCGGCCTCAATGAAGTCGGCTTTTTGCGCCGCTGTGTTGGTGCCAGCCGTGATGCTGATCTCCAGCCAAGCCGTCGCGTGCACCACAGGGTTTGATCCCACAAACCAGCGCGCTGCGGGCAGCGCTTCAATCATCACGGCGGTCACCTCGGGGCGCTTGCCCAAAATGGTGGCGGTGATCGCGGTCAACTCACGGGCCAAGTCGGCGTACATCGCCGGGGGCTGGGGTGGGGAGATTTTCAATTGCAAAGTGGGCATGGTTTAACTCCCTTCAGAGTGAGTAGCGGGTGCATTGGCCTGGGCTGCACGCCCTCGACCGTGGTGGGCCAGTCGATGCGCCAAGCGTTGTGCGCTGCGCCCGACAGACGACAGCGTGGCCTGAAAAGCGGCGTCGGCACCGCGCCAGAAATCATCAACCGCCTCGCGCCGTAAGGCCTGAGCCCGGCGGCGTGACACGTCATGCAATCGAGCCCAGTCTTGGGCACTGATGCGGCGGGTATCGGGTTGGGTTTTCATGGTGCTTTCTCCTGGTCGGTTGAAAACAGGGCTTGGCCCTGGGCGTGGAATGAACTTTATTGAAATAAGCAGAATTGAGAAATGGCATAAAAACCAATATGGCTTTGCATTAATTGCAAAACAAAGCCTCAACAAGTGCAAAATACGGCCATGCAACTCCAGCTCGATGACGTCGCCCTGTTCACCCGCATTGCCGAACTCGGCACCCTCTCCGCTGCGGCGCGTGAGCGCGATGTGCCGGTGAGCCAGGTCACCCGCTCGCTAGCCCGGCTGGAAGCCGCCTGCGGGGCGCGGTTGATGCACCGCAACACCCACGGTCTGAGCTTGACCGACGAAGGTGACACCTTCGTGACCTATGCCCGCCGCCTGCTCGACACCACCGCCGAGTTGAGCAGCGAACTCAGCGGCAAGATCAGCGGCCCCAGTGGCTGGGTGCGCCTCAGCGTCAGCCCCGTGATCGCGCAGATGCTGATTGCGCCTAGCCTGAACGGCCTGTACCAGCGTCACCCGCAACTGCACATTGACCTGTGCGCCGACGACCGCATGGCCGACATGGCGCGCGAGGGCATCGACATCGCCATTCGCACCGGCACGCCGAACAGCGACACCCTGGTGGCGCGGCAAATTGGCCGCTACAGCCGCTCGCTCTATGCCGCGCCCGCCTATCTGGCGGCCTTTGGCACGCCGCAGCACCCCGATGATTTACCGCAGCACCGGCTGATCGGCAACAGCGCCAGCCCCACCCTCAACCACTGGCTGCTGGCCAGCGGCAAAGGCCAAGAAGTGCTGGTACAAGGCCACACGCGCACCGACAACTCTGCCGTGGTCTTGGCGCTGGCACAGCAAGGCGTGGGCATCGCACGTTTGATGGATGTGTTGGCGCAACCCTTGGTCGCCAACGGTGCGCTAGTACCGGTGTTACCGGGTGAGTTTTCCAAGGTGCAAGAGCCTATCTACGCCGTCATGCTGCAAGAGCGCCACCGCCTGCCCAAGATCCGCGCCTGCATTGACTACTGGGCGCAGTGGCTGACTCAGGGGCTGCCGGTGCGCGCCAAATAACGTTTGCGCCAAAACAGCGCACCCAGCAGCGCAGCGATGGTGACCATCGCACCCAAGGCCCACCAGAAACCATTTTGCAAGTGCAAAAATGGAATGAACTCGAAGTTCATGCCGAAGATGCCCGCAATCAGGTTGAGCGGCAAAAAGATGGCGGTCAGCGCCGTGAGCGTACGCATGATGTCGTTGGTGCGGTGGCCTTGTGCAGAGAAGTGCATTTGCACTGCGGCTTCGGCGTTGTGTTCCAGCCGGTGCACGTGGCTCACCACCCGTTCGATGTGCTCCAGCACGTCGCGGCTGCGCACGCGCAACAGTTCGCGTTCAAGCGCATCAGGCGCATTGGCGGCGCTGGGCCAGGTGGCCAGGGCGTCGATCCACTCTTGCATCGAAGCACGTTGGTCTTCACAAATTTCGTCGAGCTGGTGCAGCGATAAGCGCGCTTCGAGCAGCGCACCCCAGTTGTTGAAGCGCGAGCGGGGGCTCAGCAGCTCGGTCTGCCAGTGATCGAGCTGGTGAGACAGCTCGCGGCGCAGTTCCAGAAAACCGTCCACCATTTGACTGACGATGCGCAGCATCATGTCGGCTGGGCTGGTAGGCACACCACCACGCGCACCCACGGGATCTGCAGCCAGCAATCGGCTGGCGTAGGCGTCACGCACGACGCAGTCGCTGGGGTGTACTGTGAGCAGCACCCGGTCAAAGACAGCGAAGCCCACCGGGCTGGTGTCGATGCGCCGCAAGATGGAGGGGCCGCTATGCTTAATGAGCGTTCGCACGGTTTTGTGGGGCGGGGCGGGTTCGGCTTGCGGGGCGCTTCGGGCCAGGCGCCGAAACACCAACAGATCGTACTGCGAGGTGCTGTCAAAGGTGGAGGGCAGTTGGGGGTTGAGCAGGTCAGAGACGTGCAGATCAACCAGCGCCATGCCGCACCACTTTTGCAGCAGGGCCTGGATGTCGCTTTGCGCGGTTTCAAAGGCCGGGCGGGCGCAGCTGATCCAGACAAAGCCCTGCGCGGGGAGTTGCTCGGGCAGCTGACTGCTTTCGCTGGCTTGGGAGCCTTGGACTTGGAAGATGCGCATTTATGCCTTCAGCAATTTGGCGGCGTCACGGGCGAAATAGGTCAGCACGCCGTCGGCCCCGGCGCGCTTGAAGGCCAGCAGGCTTTCCATCATCACCGCGTCGTGGTCCAGCCAGCCGTTTTGCGCGGCGGCTTTGAGCATGGCGTATTCGCCCGAGACTTGGTAGGCGAAGGTGGGGACGTGAAACTCGTCTTTGACGCGACGCACGATGTCCAAGTAGGGCATGCCGGGTTTGACCATCACCATGTCGGCCCCTTCGGCGATGTCCAGTGCGACTTCGCGCAAGGCTTCGTCCGAATTGCCAGGATCCATTTGGTAGGTTTTCTTGTCGCTCTTGCCCAAATTGGCAGCGGAGCCCACCGCGTCGCGGAACGGGCCGTAAAAGGCGCTGGCGTATTTGGCGCTGTAGGCCATGATGCGGGTGTGGATGAAGCCGCTGGCCTCCAGGGCCGAGCGAATCGCACCGATCCGACCGTCCATCATGTCGCTGGGGGCGACGATGTCCACCCCGGCTTGTGCTTGAGTGAGGGCTTGCTGCTCCAGCACTTGCACAGTGGCGTCGTTCAGGATGTAACCACTGTCATCCAGCAGGCCGTCTTGGCCGTGGCTGGTGAAGGGATCGAGTGCCACGTCGGTCATCACGCCGAGTTGGGGAAAGTGGGCTTTCAAGGCGCGCACCACGCGGGGCACCAGACCGTCGGGGTTCAACGCCTCACGCCCGTCGGGAGTTTTAAGGGCGGGGTCGATCACCGGAAACAGGGCCATGACGGGGATACCTAAGTCCACGCATTCCTGCGCCACCGGCAGCAGCCAGTCCAGGCTCAGGCGCTCCACGCCGGGCATGGAGGCGACTGTCTCGCGGCGTTGTTCGCCGTCCAACACGAAGACCGGGTAGATCAAATCGTTCGGGCTAAGGGCGTTTTCACGCACCAGGTTGCGGGTGAAGGCGTCACGGCGCAGGCGGCGCGGGCGGCTGAAGGGGTAGGGGGCGTGGGGGGTGCTCATGGGGGAAAATTGTGCCTGAATCCTAGTGGGACTGGCGAACGGCCTAGAGTCAAGTGGTTAAAACCGACTCGCTTTGACGCTTCTCTTGAAAACTTGACTTGGATCAAGATGCAAAAAATATTTACATTTTAAATATTGCAATCCCCTTTTGAGTTTGCTACATTTCAAACGGGTGGTTCGCCACCTCCTGCTTTTCCTCCCTGAGCAGGGCCTTGATGTGTGACAGCAAATAGGCTTACCACCCCAGCTTCGTGCTGGGGTTTTTTTTCGCCTGTCTTTTTCCGCCTGGCTGCTCGTGCGGGCGATACACTTTGCCCATGCTCTGGGTTAAATCACTTCACATCGTTTTCGTCGCCAGCTGGTTTGCAGGCCTGTTCTACCTGCCGCGCATTTTTGTCAATTTGGCGATGGTGCCTGCCGATTCGCTGGCTGAGCGTGAGCGCCTGCTTTTGATGGCGCGCAAGCTACTGCGTTTCACGACGGTGTTGGCCGCCCCTGCTCTGGTCTTTGGTCTGTGGCTCTGGCTGGGCTACGGCATTGGCAAGGGGTCAGGCAATGGCTGGCTGCATGCCAAGTTGGCGGTGGTGGTTTTGGCGCTGGGCTATCACCACGCCTGCGGCGCCATTTTGAAAAAGTTCATTCGCGGCGTACCCGCACGCAGCCATGTCTGGTACCGCTGGTTCAATGAAGTCCCCGTGGTTTTGATGCTGGTGGCCGTGGTGTTGGTCGTCGTTAAACCTTTCTGACAAATGACCCTCACGCTTGCCACTTTGTGTGCTGTGCTGCCCCCCGAGGGGGCGTTGTTGCCTTGGGACGGCCCGGCGGCAACTGACCTATGACCTTGCACAAGACCGCAGCCTGGCCCTTAGCCTTGGTTTATGCCGGTCTGATCGTGTATGCCAGCCTCTACCCCTTCGTTGATTGGCGTGACCAAGGCATTGCGCCCTGGGATTTCCTGCTGGCGCCTTGGCCGCGTTACTGGACGGGTTTTGACGTCGGCTCTAACGTCTTGGGCTACATCCCCTTGGGTTTTTTGCTGGCCTTGAGCGCCTTGCGCACGGGGCGTGCTGACAAAGCCGTCCGGCTGGCCACCTTGGCGGCAGGCTTGCTGTCACTGGCGATGGAGACTTTGCAAAGCTACCTGCCCGCACGCGTGCCGTCCAATATCGATTGGGGACTGAATGTGCTTGGGGCTGGCTTGGGTGCTGCGCTGGCCAGCTTGTTGGAGGCCTGGGGCGCGCTTGACCGATGGAGCCGTTTTCGGGCGCGCTGGTTCTTGCCCGATGCCCGCGGGGCACTCGTGCTGCTGGCCTTGTGGCCGCTGGCCTTGCTGTTTCCGGCTGCCGTGCCGCTGGGCTTGGGGCAGGTATTTGAGCGCTTGGAAGCCGCATTGGCAGAGTACTTGCTGGACACACCGTTTTTGGAGTGGCTGCCGGTGCGCGATTTGGAATTGGAGCCACTCGTGCCGGGGGCCGAGCTGGTGTGTGTGATGTTGGGCATCTTGATTCCCTGCCTGCTGGGCTTTTGTGTCATACGCGGCAAGGCACGTCGCACCGTGTTTGTCGGGGTGGTTGTGCTGGCGGGGGTGGGGGCAACCGCCTTGTCTGCCGCGATGAGCTATGGGCCAGTGCATGCTTGGGCTTGGCTCGACTTGCCGGTTCAGGTCGGCTTGGGGGCGGGGGGTGTGCTGGCGCTCATGCTGTTGCCTGCGCCCAGTCGGGTCAGCGCGGCGTTAATGTTGCTGGCTTTGGGGATTTACCTCAGTGTGCTGAACCAAGCCCCCACCAGCGCCTATTTTGCGCAAACGCTACAGACCTGGGAGCAGGGTCGATTCATCCGGTTTCATGGCTTAGCGCAATGGCTGGGCTGGTTTTGGCCTTATGCGGCTCTGTTGTATGTGTTGACACGGGTTTGGGCGCAGCCGGTAAAAAACTAAAATCGGCGGATGAGTTCAATTCAAGCCTCCCCCCATGCCGAAGAACCGCTGGCACCGGCCACCGCCATTTCCTCCTACTACGAGCGACATGTCTTTTTTTGCCTGAACGAGCGCAAAAACGGCGAGTCCTGCTGCGCGCAACATCAGGCGCAAGAAGCGTTTGACCATTGCAAATCACTGGTTAAAAAAGCCGGCCTGAGTGGCCCAGGCCAAGTGCGCGTGAACAAGGCGGGCTGTCTAGACCGCTGCGCCGCAGGGCCGGTGCTGGTGGTGTACCCCGAGGCGGTTTGGTACAGCTATGTGGACGCGTCCGACATGGATGAAATCGTGGAGTCGCATCTTAAAAATGGGCAAGTGGTGACGCGTTTGCTGACGCCACCGAACTTGGGCCGCTGAAGGCTGGCCATCTCACGGAATTAACGATGAATTCAAAGACACAAAGCCGGATGTTCACAGGGGCAGCCGGGCAAATTGAAGCCTTGATCGACGAGCCGGTATTGGCCGAGGGTGAGCGCCCGCGCGGCGTGGCCATCATCGCCCACCCCCACCCGTTGTTTGGCGGCACGATGGACAACAAGGTGGTCCAAACCTTGGCGCGCGCCTTTGTCTTGTGCGGCTGGCGCGCGGTGCGCTTCAACTTTCGTGGCGTGGGGGCGAGTGAAGGTGTGCATGACGAAGGTCGGGGCGAGGCGCAAGACCTTCTGGCTGTGGTGCAGCAGTGCGCGCCCGAAGGCCCACTGGCGCTGGCCGGTTTCTCGTTTGGCTCCTTCGTACTCAGCCAGACTTTGGCCACCTTGTGGCCTACGCGTTCGATTGAAAAACTGGTGATGGTGGGTACGGCGGCCAGCCGCTTTGCCGTGGCCGACCTGCCGCCAGAAGCCCATGAACGCACGCTGGTGATTCACGGCGAGCTGGATGACACCGTGCCCTTGGCCGATGTCATGAATTGGGCGCGTCCCCAGACCCTGCCGGTGACGGTGGTGCCCGGTGGCAGTCACTTTTTTCACGGGCAGCTCCCCCTGTTGCGGGCCTTGGTGGTCCGCCACTTGAGTGCCCCGGTTCAGTAGGCCCAAGGCCCTGTTTTCAGAGCGTCATGCGGCGTGGCATGACTCTTCATATTTCTTCGGACACCTCATGATCAAACTTATTGCAGTATTGCTGGCCTCAATGGCCGTGGCTTGTTGGCCCGCCTTGGCGCAAGGTCTGCCCCAACCGCCCGAAATTGCCGCCCGTTCGTACTTGTTGATTGACGTCACAGCCAACCAAATATTGGCGGCCAAAGACATGGATATGCCGGTGGAGCCCGCCTCGCTCACCAAGCTGATGACAGCCTACTTGGTGTTCGATGCCCTGCGCAGCAAAAAAATCGACCTGAAACAAACGCTGCCTGTGAGCGAGCGCGCCTGGAAGATGCCGGGCTCACGCATGTTCATCGACCCCAAGATGAAAGTGCCGGTAGAAGACCTGATCAAGGGCATGATCGTACAGTCCGGGAACGATGCCACCATGGCCTTGGCCGAGGGCGTGGGGGGCACGGCCGAGCGTTTTGTGCAGTTGATGAACGAGCAGGCCCGGGTACTGGGCCTGAAGGGAACCGCCTACAAGAACCCCGAAGGCTTGACCGAGGCGGGCCACACCACTACGGCACGGGACTTGGGCACCTTGGCGACGCGTTTGATGTTTGACTTCCCCGATTACGTGTCTTACTACGCCATCAAAAAATACCGTTACGAAGGCACGCCAGCGGCCAATGACAGCAACCGAAATTTGCTGCTCTTG
Organism: Comamonadaceae bacterium; assembly: GCA_947374705.1. Lineage (GTDB taxonomy): Bacteria > Pseudomonadota > Gammaproteobacteria > Burkholderiales > Burkholderiaceae_C > CANCDA01. The sequence continues at coordinate 7,413 of CANCDA010000110.1, forward strand.
CGTGACCCAACGGTCGATGGCCTTAAGACGGGGCATACCGATGCGGCAGGCTATTGCTTGATCGCCACGGCCAAACGCGATTTCCCCAACCTGGGCGCTGCCGGTGCGGCACCGGGCACGCCTGCGGCCATGGGCAGCCGTCGTTTGCTGTCCATCGTGCTGGGCGCCTCCAGCGAGAGCGCGCGGGCCAATGAGTCGCAAAAGCTGCTGAACTGGGGCTATACCGCGTATGAAGCGGTCAAGCTGTTTGATGCCAATCAGGCGGTGCTCACCGCCCCCGTTTGGAAAGGCAAGGCCTCACAAGTCGTATTAAGTCGCCCGCAAGCCATTGTGGTGGCGGTTCCCGCAGGCAGTGCAAGCAAGGTCAAAACCCAAGTGTTGCGTGCCGACCCTTTGCTTGCCCCCTTGCTTAAAGGGCAGCAAGTGGCGCGTTTAAATGTCTTGCTGGGTGAGCAGCCACTTGTTGAAATTCCGTTGCTTGCTATGGAGTCTGTGGAGCAGGCGGGCTTGATCGGGCGAGCCTGGGATGCTGTGCGCCTGTGGATCAAATAACACGCAGTGCCACCTCAAGAATCGGGCTATTCAGGGCGGGATTTACGACTGAAATCGATTTTTATTGCGGTCCGAACCCCAAGTTGCTATACTCGAAGGCTTTTCGGAATTTCCGAAGGGTTTCACGTTTTCGCTATTGTTTTCGTTATTTCAAACGTTTAGGGACGTTTTTCAATGCCAACCATTAATCAGTTAGTTCGTCAAGGACGCGAGGTCGAAACGATCAAGTCCAAAAGCCCGGCGATGCAAAATTCGCCGCAACGTCGCGGTGTCTGCACTCGTGTGTACACCACCACGCCTAAGAAGCCCAACTCCGCTTTGCGTAAGGTTGCCAAAGTGCGCCTGACCAACGGGTTTGAAGTCATCTCGTACATCGGTGGCGAGGGTCACAACC
>CANCDA010000111.1 GCA_947374705.1 Comamonadaceae bacterium
TGCAAGATGTCGCGGTCTTTGCAAGTACCAGGCTCGCCCTCGTCCGAGTTGCACACCAAGTACTTTTGACCGGGGAATTGACGGGGCATGAAGCTCCACTTCAAACCGGTCGGAAAACCCGCACCGCCGCGACCGCGCAGGGCCGATTCTTTGACCGTGGCAATCACCTGGTCTTGCGTCATGCCGACAACACCATCAACCGGCGTGCTTCCGTCTTGACCCAAAATCTTGCGCAAGGCTTGGTAGCCGCCGCGCGCCACGTAGTCCTTCAAGCGCCAGTTGGCACCATCCAGACCGGCCATGATTTGCGGGTTGATGTGGCGATCATGAAAGCTGGTTTGCACACCGGTGGCGGCAAATTGAGCGAGGATTTGTTCAGCGTTCATCACGTTGCACTCACAGATTTGAGGCTGTCAATCAGTTGATCCAGCTTGTCATTGCTCATGAAGCTGCACATGGTGCGGTCATTTACCAGCATCACGGGTGAATCAGCGCAAGCACCCAGACACTCGCTTTGCTGAAGCGTGAACAGGCCATCAGGCGTGGTTTCACCCATGTGGATGCCTAGCTTGTGTTCCAGATGCTTTAAGGCCACTGCACCATCGCGCAATTGGCATGGCAGATTAGTGCAGACATTGAGTTTGTACTTGCCGCAGGGCTTTTGGTTGTACATGTTGTAGAAGGTCGTCACCTCATGCACAGCCATGGGCGCCATGCCCAGGTAAGCGGCGACTTCGCGCTCGCTGTCGGTGCTGACGTAGCCCAACTCTTGCTGGACGATGGCCAAGCAGGCCATGACGGCCGATTGCGCCTGATCGGCGGGGAACTTGGCGACCTCTTTGGCAAATCGCGCATGCATGGACAAGGTAGCGTTGGCGCTCATCGATCAATCTCTCCAAACACAATGTCCATGGTGCCGATGATGGCCACGGCGTCGGCAATCATGTGGCCGCTGGACATCTCGTTCATGCCCGCAAGGTGGGCAAAACCGGGGGCACGAATTTTCAGGCGGTAGGGCTTGTTGGCCCCATCACTGACGATGTAAATACCAAACTCACCCTTGGGGTGCTCCACGGCGGCATAGGCCTCGCCCTCGGGCACGTGGAAGCCTTCGGTGAAGAGTTTGAAGTGGTGAATCAACTCTTCCATGTTGGTCTTCATGGACTCACGGCTGGGTGCTGCCACCTTGTGGTTGTCAGTGATCACCGGGCCGGGATTGACGCGCAGCCAGTCAACGCACTGCTTGATGATGCGGTTGGACTGCTTCATCTCCTCCATGCGCACCAAGTAACGGTCGTAGCAGTCACCGGTAGTGCCGACCGGGATGTCGAAGTCCATCTTGTCGTACACGTCATAGGGCTGCTTCTTGCGCAAGTCCCAGGCCACGCCTGAACCGCGCAGCATCGCGCCCGAGAAGCCCAGATTCATGGCGCGCTCAGGCGTCACGACACCGATGCCCACGGTGCGTTGCTTCCAGATGCGGTTGTCGGTCAACAGCGTGTGGTATTCCGCCAGATAGGTGGGGAAGCGCTGCGTGAAGTCGTCAATGAAATCGAGCAGGGAGCCCTGGCGATTGGTGTTGAGTTCTTTGATGGCTTTGGCATTGCGCACCTTGCTCGCCTTGTACTGCGGCATGGTGTCTGGCAGGTCACGGTACACGCCACCGGGGCGGAAGTAGGCGGCGTGCATACGCGCGCCTGAGACGGCCTCGTACATGTCGAACAGGTCTTCACGCTCACGGAAGGCGTAAAGCAAAATCGTCATAGCACCGCAGTCCAGACCGTGCGCACCCACCCACAAGAGGTGATTGAGCAGGCGGGTGATTTCAGAGAACATCACGCGGATGTACTGCGCGCGAACAGGCACTTCAATGCCCATCATTTTTTCGATGGCCAAGCAGTAAGCGTGCTCGTTGCACATCATCGAGACGTAGTCCAAGCGGTCCATATAGGGCAAGGACTGGATGTAGGTCTTGCTCTCGGCCAGTTTTTCTGTCGCGCGGTGCAGCAGACCGATGTGCGGATCGGCGCGCTGGATCACCTCGCCGTCAAGCTCCAGCACCAGGCGCAGCACGCCGTGGGCTGCCGGGTGTTGGGGCCCGAAGTTGAGGGTATAGTTTTTTATTTCAGCCATGATGGATTCCGATCACTTCAACCCGCCATAGTTATCTTCACGGATGATGCGGGGGGTGATTTCACGCGGCTCGATGGTGACGGGCTGGTAAATCACGCGCTTTTGCTCGGCGTCGTAACGCATCTCAACCTCGCCACTGAGCGGAAAATCTTTGCGGAAGGGGTGACCAATGAAGCCGTAGTCGGTCAGTATGCGGCGCAGGTCATCGTGACCTTCAAACACAATACCAAAGAGATCAAAGGCTTCGCGCTCAAACCAATTCGCGGAATTCCAGATCGGATTAACCGAGGGCACGACAGGGAAGTGGTCGTCAGGCGCAAACACCTTGAGGCGCACGCGTTGATTCAAACTGATCGACAGCAGATGCGAAACCACGCAGTAGCGCCGCCCGTCCCACAAACCCTCTTTGTAGTCCGAGTAGTCCAGACCACACAAGTCCATCAACTGCTCAAACTGGCAGCCGGGTGCGTCGCGCAAAAGCTGCGCAGCTGCAAAGTAGTCGGCTGCCGAAACAGTGACGGTGAGCTCACCCAAACGAACGTCGATATGTTGAACCCGCTCACCCAAAACGGCAGCAACGGTGTCTTTGAGCGCAAGCGGATTTACAGCAAAAGCAGTCATCAGGTCTTCCTCAAGCGCGCGCAATGGTTTGCGTGCGGCGAATTTTTTGCTGGAGCTGGATGATGCCGTACAGCAAGGCCTCAGCCGTGGGTGGGCAACCCGGCACATAAACATCGACCGGCACGATGCGATCACAACCGCGCACCACCGAGTAACTGTAGTGGTAGTAGCCACCCCCATTGGCGCAAGAACCCATGGACAAGACCCAACGCGGCTCGCTCATCTGGTCATACACCTTGCGCAGTGCAGGGGCCATTTTGTTGCACAGCGTACCGGCCACAATCATCAAATCAGACTGGCGCGGGCTGGGGCGAAACACCAAACCAAAACGGTCTGAGTCATAGCGCGACGTGGCGGAATGCATCATCTCCACCGCGCAGCAGGCCAAGCCAAACGACATCGGCCACAGAGAGCCCGTCTTGGCCCAATTCATCACCGAGTCGTAGGACGTGGTGACGAAGCCTTCTTTAAAAACACCTTCAATCATGACAACAATCCTTATTCAAGTGGCAAGCGAGAGAGTCATAGTCACTCCCAATCCAGGGCGCCTTTTTTCCACTCGTAGACAAAGCCCACAACCAGAATACCCAGGAACACCACTGCCGCCCAAAAACCACCCACACCCACATCCTTCAAGGCCACAGCCCAGGGAAACAAGAAAGCAATTTCCAGATCAAACAGGATGAAAAGAATGGCCACGAGGTAGTAGCGCACATCGAACTTCATGCGCGCGTCTTCAAACGCTTCGAAGCCACACTCGTAAGGGGAATTTTTAGCCGCATCAGGTCGGTTGGGCCCCAGGATGTAACCCAAAACCTGGGGCGCAATACCCACCCCGATACCGACCAAGATGAACAATAAAACAGGGAGATACTGATCGAGGTTCATCTTGTGGTTCTGATCACTGCAATACCCCATCAGGATTGGCCCTGACAGGTCTGTTGTATGGTGCCGTCGGCGAGACTCGAACTCGCACAGCTTTCGCCACTACCACCTCAAGATAGCGTGTCTACCAATTTCACCACGACGGCTGATGTCATTTACCCGGTTGGCGTGAGGTTTTTTTGCTCACCGGGCAATCTGGAATTTTAACCTGAAATCACCCCATTTCCCCCGAGGAGAGGAGTGATTTTCAAAGCGTCTACTTAGACGGAATTTGCCCTGGGCCAGGCGCCACTGGTGCAGCAGGTGCAACGGGTGCTGGCGCAACAGCGGGCGCATCGTTACCCGGGATTTGGCCAGCAGGGCCAGAAGCCACACCAGCGGGTGCAGGTGCCACAACGGCCGAGCCCTCCAACACACTGCCAGCACTCACGGGACGCACATTGCCGAGGTAAGCCAGCGCCAGCGTGGAAGCAAAAAACACCGCCGCCAAAATGGCCGTGGTGCGCGAGAGGAAGTTAGCGCTGCCGCTCGCACCAAACAAGCTACCCGCACTGCCGCCACCAAAGGCAGCACCCATGTCAGCTCCTTTGCCATGCTGAATGAGGATCAGGCCAATCATGGCCAGTGCCGAGAGAACCTGAACCGTCAGGATAAGGGTCAAAAATACATTACTCATAGTCGTTCCTAAATGAATAGCAGCTCACGCCCAGATTTATTGGGCTGCAGCAATGATGGTTAAAAAATCTGGAGCCTTGAGCGACGCACCGCCGACCAGACCGCCGTCAATATCGGCTTGCGCCAGCAATTGCGCTGCGTTAGCGGCGTTCATGCTGCCACCGTACAGAATCTGAATGCAGTCGGCGTGTGATGTCGCGGCTTGAAGCTGCGCACGCAACAAAGCATGCACGGCTTGTGCTTGCTCCGGCGACGCGGTCTTGCCCGTGCCAATGGCCCACACGGGCTCATACGCCACCACGATCTCGCTGATGCAATGGCCATTGAGGTGAATCACGGCGGCGAGCTGGCGCTTAACCACCTCCTCCGTCTTGCCCGCCTCACGCTCTTGCAGCGTCTCACCCACACACACAATTGGCGTGATGCCTGCCGCCAGAGCGCGCTGAGCCTTGACCGCCACCACTGCATCGGTTTCACCGTGGTATTGGCGACGCTCAGAGTGACCCACGATGGCGTAGCGCACACTCAAGTCCTTGAGCATGGCCGCGGAATTTTCACCCGTGAATGCACCGGATTCGTGTTCGGACACGTCTTGCGCCCCCACGGCAATCGCACTGCCTGCCAATTGCTTTTGGCACTGCGCCAAATACACCGAAGGCACGCACACGGCGATCTGACAAACCGGAGAATTCAATCCGGCCAGCAAGTCCTTGAGCAAGGCTTCGTTGGCAGCCAGACTGCCGTTCATCTTCCAGTTGCCCGCAATCAATTGCTTTTTCATGCCGCACTCCAGGTCAACACAATCTTGCCGATGTGCTGGTTCGACTCCATCAGCGTGTGGGCGCGCGCAGCGCCACTGCCGGTGGCGTCTGCCGCATCTACCGCCAAAAAGGTGCTGTGGATGATGGGCTTGATGCGGCCACTCTCCAGCAGCGGCCACACGTGCTTGAGGCACGCCTGTGCAATCGCTTGCTTGAACGCTATCGAACGTGGGCGCAAAGTTGAACCCGTGATGGTCAAGCGCCTGCGCAACACCAACCCGGCATTGAACTCGCTCTTGATCCCACCCTGCACCGCGATGATGACGATGCGGCCACCTTCAGCCAGACACTCGACCTCGCGGGCGACGTAAGAGCCGCCCACCATGTCGAGAATCACATCCACACCTTTGCCGTCGGTCAAGCGCTTGACCTCTTCTTTAAAGTCTTGCGTTTTGTAGTTGATGGCATGGTCAGCCCCAAGTGCCAAACAGGCTGCGCACTTCTCGTCGCTACCCGCCGTCACAATGACCTTAGCACCCAGCGCCTTGGCCAGTTGAATGGCTGTGACGCCAATACCGCTGGAGCCACCCTGAATCAACAAGGTTTCACCCGCCTGCAAACGGCCCCGGTCAAACACATTGCTCCACACGGTGAAGAAGGTCTCTGGCAGCGAGGCCGCTTCTAGATCGCTCAAGCCCTGGGGCACGGGCAGGCACTGCGCCATAGGGGCGGTGCACAACTCGGCATAGCCACCACCGGCCACCAGCGCGCACACGCGGTCGCCCAGCTTGAAGCCCGCTTGGGCCATGGCGGCGGCATCGCCGCCCACTACCACGCCCGCCACTTCAAGGCCGGGAATGTCAGAGGCACCGGGCGGCACCGGGTAGTTGCCGGTACGCTGAAAAACGTCGGGCCTGTTGATACCGCTGGCCGACACGCGGATCAGCAGCTCACCCTCACCCGCCACCGGGTCAGGACGCTCACCCAAACGCAAAACGTCAGGCGCGCCGTAAGAAGTTATTTCAATGGCTTTCATGGTCTTTTTACCTGAGAAAACCCTTGCGGGATGAGCGCAAGGGTTTTCAATGGGGTTGCTGCAAAGCGACTTAAGCGTGCTCGGTCTGAGCAGGGCGATCCAGCAAAGCCTTCATGGACAGTTTGACGCGACCTTTTTCGTCCGTCTCCATGACCTTGACCTTGACGATCTGGCCTTCTTTCAGGTAGTCGGTGACCTTCTCCACACGCTCGTGTGCGATCTGGCTGATGTGCAGCAGGCCGTCTTTGCCGGGCAGCAAATTGACCAGCGCGCCGAAGTCCAAAATCTTGGTGATGGGGCCTTCGTATATCTTGCCGATTTCGACTTCTGCCGTGATCTGCTCGATGCGACGCTTTGCTTCCTCGGCCTTGGCCGGGTCGCTGGAGGCGATGGTGATGGTGCCGTCTTCGTCGATGTTGATCTGCGTGCCGGTTTCTTCCGTCAGCGCGCGAATCACCGAGCCGCCCTTACCGATCACGTCACGGATTTTGTCCGGATTGATCTTCATAGTGAACAAGCGCGGTGCGAAGTTGGACACTTCGGTCTTGGCTTCAGACATGGCTTCTTGCATCTTGGCCAGAATGTGCATGCGGGCTTCTTTGGCCTGGGCCAGTGCGACCTGCATGATCTCTTTGGTGATGCCCTGGATTTTGATGTCCATCTGCAGCGCGGTAATACCATTGGTGGTACCGGCCACTTTGAAATCCATGTCACCCAGATGATCTTCATCACCCAGGATGTCGGTCAACACGGCGAAGCGGTTGTCATCCTTGATCAGGCCCATGGCGATACCGGCCACGTGCGCTTTCATCGGCACACCCGCATCCATCAAGCTCAGGCAGCCACCGCAGACCGAAGCCATGCTGGAAGAACCGTTGGACTCGGTGACTTCAGACACCACACGCATGGTGTAGGGGAACTCTTCTTTGCTTGGCAACACGGCGACGAGCGCACGCTTGGCCAAACGGCCGTGGCCGATTTCGCGGCGCTTGGTGGAGCCCATGCGGCCCACTTCGCCAGTGGCGAAGGGAGGCATGTTGTAGTGCAGCATGAAGCGGTCTTCGTACTCACCGGCCAGGGCGTCAATGCGCTGGGCATCGCGCTCGGTACCCAGCGTGGTGATGACCAGCGCCTGAGTTTCGCCACGGGTGAACAGTGCGGAGCCGTGCGTGCGGGGCAGCACGCTGTTACGGATTTCGATGGGGCGCACGGTGCGCGTGTCGCGGCCATCAATGCGAGGCTCACCGGCCAAAATCTGGCTGCGAACGATCCCTGCTTCGATGTCAAACAACATGCTTTCGACCTTGACGGCGTCAAAGGCCACGCCCTGTGCGGTCAGCTCAGCCTTGACGACGGCATAGGCTTCGCGGCAGGCTTGTGTGCGGGCTTGCTTGTTGCGGATTTGGTAGGCGGCGCGCAGCTTGCTGTCGGCAATGGCAGACACCTTGGCGATTAGCTCTTCGTCCTTGGCAGGGGCTTTCCAGTCCCACATCGGCTTGCCAGCGTCACGCACGAGTTCGTGAATGGCGTTGATGGCGATGTTGCCCTGCTCATGGCCAAACACCACAGCACCCAGCATGATTTCTTCAGACAGTTGCTGGGCTTCAGATTCCACCATCAGCACGGCAGATTCGGTACCCGCCACGACCAACTCCATGATGGAGTCTTTGCGGGCGGTCTGACCTGGGTTGAGCACGTACTGGCCGTTGATGTAACCCACGCGGGCGGCACCGATGGGGCCGTTGAAAGGGATACCGCTGATGGCCAGCGCAGCGCTGGTACCAATCATGGCAGCGATGTCAGCGTCCACCTCAGGGTTCAACGACAACACGTGAATCACCACATGCACTTCGTTGTAAAAACCTTCGGGGAACAGAGGACGAATCGGGCGGTCGATCAGGCGGCTGGTTAGGGTCTCCAACTCGCTGGGGCGACCTTCACGCTTGAAGAAGCTACCGGGAATCTTGCCTGCAGCGTAGGTCTTCTCGATGTAGTCCACCGTCAGGGGGAAGAAGTCTTGGCCGGGCTTGGCACCCTTAGAGGCCACCACGGTGGCCAAAATCACGGTGT
>CANCDA010000112.1 GCA_947374705.1 Comamonadaceae bacterium
TGTGACGGTGGACAGGCCCAGGGCAAAAGCCACGGGGACACCGATGGCCAGGTAAATGCAGGCGGAGATGAGGAGGATGGCGCTAGCGTTCATGAAGGTTCAATCTCAATCAGAGCGACGCGCTGGCGGTGGCGTCAAAGTGAGCGTCAGCGGCGAACTTGCGATCCAGCACGTAGTCGCGCACGATCAAGAGCCAGTGGATCAGGGTCATGGCCGCACCCAGGGGGAGAGCGGCATAAATGTAGGCGACCGAGATTTGGGTTGAGGGCGTGATCTGGTACTGCGTGCGGTCCATGTAGTCCAGACCGAACCAGATGAAAAAGACAAACAGGCCCGTCAACAAGAGCGCAATCACGGCCCGCAAGGCCACCGCCATGGGGCGCGGCAAGGCGTCTTGCACGTTCTCGACGGCGATGTGACCGCCGTAACGCAACACGGGACCGCAGCCGATGAAGGTGAGCCAGATCATCAGGTGACGCGAGACTTCTTCGGCCCACTCGATAGAGACATTGGTGGTGTAGCGCAGCACCACGTTGGCGAAGATGATGATGGACATGACGGCCAGCATCACGATCAACATCCAGCGGTTGGTGGCCAGGAAATAGCGTTCAAATGTTTTCATGCACTCAGCTCATCGTTGTGGCTAAAAAAGAAAGACGGCCTCACCGGGTGAGCGCCGTCTTTCGCACCCTATGTCACAGGGTTGGATTTACTTGTAGTCTTGAATTTTCTTGATGTTCTCTGCACCAAACTCTTTGGAGTAATTGACATAGGTAGCGCGCAGTGCTTCGCGGAAGGCCACGCCGTCCACCTTGCGCACCACCGTCATGCCCTCTTTCTCGAGTTGGGCAATGCCGGTGGCTTCGTCGTCATTGACTTTTTTGCGCTGTGCCAGGTTGGCTTTTTTGGCCGCTTCATAAAACACTTTTTTGTCGGCTTCGCTGAGCTTGTTCATCACGCGGGGCGAGGTCAGGAACAAAGCGGGCGAGTACACGTGGCCGGTCAGCGACAAATGCTTTTGCACTTGCGAAAACTTGGACGCGAGGATCACCGGGATCGGATTTTCCTGGCCGTCAACCGTGCCTTGCTGCAAGGCACCAAACACCTCAGGGAAAGCCATGGGCGTGGGCTGAATGCCAAAGGCACGGTAGCCGTCCATGTGCACCTTGTTTTCCATGGTGCGCATCTTCAGACCGGCTGCGTCTTCCGGCTTGACGATGGAGCGCTTGCTGTTGGTCATGTGGCGAAAACCGTTCTCGGTCCAGGCCAGGGCGATCAGCCCTTTGGCCGGGAACTTGGTCAACAGCTCTTGTCCGTTCGGACCGTCAAAGTATTTGCGCGCATGGTCGTAGTCGCGAAACAGGAAGGGGATATCGACAATCTTCACCTCGGGCACAAAGTTGCCCACAGGGCCGGTGGAGGTGTTCACGATGTCCAGCGTGCCCAACTGCACCGCCTCGATCATTTCGCGCTCGCCACCCAGGGCGCCATTGGGGAACTGCTGGCACTTGTAGCGGCCTTGCGTGCCTTTTTCAATCTCTTCGCACAGCACGTTCGTACCCACACCGTAGTGTGATGTGGCCGCCGGGGTGTAGCCGACTTTGATGATGGTTTGTGCGCTGATGGAACCCATCGCCAACGCAGAAGCACTGGCGATCAAAGCCAGACGGAATGTCTTTTGAAATTTCATGGTGTCTCCTTCGGTTTTAGGGGAAATTGAAAACGATTTATACCGCTTGTGAACTCAGGTGATGCGCTCGATGCTCTGGGCAATCTCTTTGTTATCAAAGACCTGCTTCCAGTCGTCACGCATCAATCGGGGCTTGCCAAAGGTGATGGCCTTGTTGCAGGCGTCAGAGAACTGCCCCGGGATTTGTTTGAAGATCACCGCAGACAAAATCGTCATGTGGCCCAACAAGAAGTCACGCGCCGCATCGGCCGGCACGCCGCGCGCGACCACCTCGTCCATGGCCTCGCGCATCACATCCAGCAAGGTGGCGCACACGGTTTCCGACAAACCGGGTTCCAGCAACGCCATTTGCTCCACCGTCACGCGGTAGGAGCGCAGGATGGGTTGGTAGATGGTTTTTGCGATGTCCTCGCCCAGGGTGAAGGCGTCGTCCGGGCCCTGCATCAAGGCACTCACAATCGACTGCGGTGCAGCAACACCACCAAAATAGTCGGGCGCGCCAGGGGTGTGAACTTCCGGGCTGAAAATGCTGGGGTGGCAGGGGTGTGCCACGAAATAGGTCAGGTCCGGCCGCTGGGGCAGATGCCCCGCAAAGGGTGCTGCGGCGTCCAGGGTCATCACCATCGTGCCGGGTGCAAGCTGGGGCGCAATCTCGGCGGCGAGTCGGCCAATCAAGGTGTCGGGCACGGCCAGAATCACCACATCCACATGGCTCAGCGCCTCATCGACTGAGCAGCAGGCAATGCCCAGCTCGTCTTTCAGACGCTTGCGCCCCGCCTCACCCACCTCCACATGGCGCACCTCGTAGGGCGAGCCCATCAGGTTTTTGGACAGTCGCGCGCCCATCTTGCCGCCCGCGCCAAACAATGCAATTGATTTCCTCATTCCTACACTCCACAAATAAAGTGGCGTGATGGTATGACGAGTTCACCAGCCAACGAAATTGGGGTTTACCCCAATTCAAAAGGAAGATTAGCGCAAGCGCCGACAAACCGCCTGCGTCACTTCGGAGCACCGGGCATGGCCGCCTTGGTCGCCCGGCATCGCGTCGCCGTGGGCGAGCACCGCTTTCACAGCACCCTCCACACGGTCTGCCGCTTGCTGTAGCATGGCATCGCCATGCCGATCGGCCAGCCAGCGCAACATCAGCGCCCCTGACAAAATAGTGGCTATCGGGCTGGCCACGTCCTGGCCCGCAATGTCAGGGGCCGAGCCGTGCGCACCCTGAAACAAACCATGCTGCAAGCCCAACTCCGCCGATGCTGCCATGCCCAGCCCGCCAACGGTGCCCGCGCCCAAGTCGGAAATGATGTCGCCAAACATGTTCTCCGCCACGATGACGTCATAAAAATCAGGCTTTTTAAGCATGTGCACTGTGATGGCATCGGCGTACGCATAGTCAATTTCCACGTCAGCATACGACTGCGCCACCTCCGTGCAGACGGCCCTGAAGAACGCGTAGCTTTTCAGGATATTGGCCTTGTCGCACACCGTCACGCGGCGTTGATGGTCGCGCGGTGCGCCCTGGCGACGGCGCGCCAGATCAAACGAGAACTTGGCAATGCGCTCCACGCCCACGCGGGTCATGACCAAGGTATCGGTCACCACCTCACCCCGCAGGTTCACGCCCGCGCCGCGACTGGCGTACAAGCCTTCGGTGTTTTCACGCACGATCACGTAGTCAATCTGACCGGCTGAAAAATCGGCCAAGGGCGACTTGACGCCGGAGTACAGGCGGATGGGGCGCACATTGGCAAACAAGTCCAGTTTGAAGCGCAGTTGTAAATGCAGGTCGTTGCCCACCTCGGTGCCATCCGCATAGGTCACACCGGGCAAGCCCGCCGCACCGTGCAGCATGGCGTGCGCACTGCGGCAAGCCGTCAAGGTGTCTTCGGGCAGCACCTGGCCGCTGCGCTGGTAGTGCAGAGCGCCACCGTCGAAGGGCATGAAGTTCAACCGATCGGAGCCACAAGCTTCGCGCAGCACCTGAATCGCCGACTGGCACACCTCGGGGCCGATGCCGTCGCCGTCTATCGTCACAATGTCATATTTCATGACGCATCACTCCTTGTGTCATGTGGTGAATGTCCTGTGGTTTTGCGCTGGGCGATCAGGGGGATGATCTCCGGCAGCAGCGCTTGGGGGTTGCCGTCTTGGCACGCAACGGCCAGCGTGCGCTGGATGGCATCGGCCACCGTGTGATCGGCGTTCGTGTCTTGCGCCATGGCGGTGTAGTAGCTCAGGTCTTTGAGCGCATTCGCCAAGCTAAAGCGCAAGCCTGAGGTGTCGCCACTCGCCAGAAACGGCTTCAATCGCTCCAGGGCCGCGCCCCAGCCGCCGCCGATAGTCAGCACATCGACAAAGGTTTGCGCATTCACGCCCGCAAGCTGGGCACAGGCCGCCGCCTCGGCCAACAAGGTCACGGAGCCGAGAGAGACATAGTTGTGCAAGAGCTTCATGCGATGGCCCGCGCCGATGGGCCCGGCATGCACGATATTTTCGGCAAAGCAGGCCAGGATGGGCTTGCATTCTTCAAACAATTCAGCGTCACCACCGACCAATAAATTGAGCCGCCCTTGTGCCGCCTCTTTGGGCGTTCGGGTCATGGGCGAGTCCAAAAACAAGCCGCCCTGGGCCATCACGGCGTGCGCCATTTTCTCGGTGGCCGAGGGCACGGCGGTGGAGCAATCTATGACGATGCTGCCGGGTCGCAGACCCGCCAAAACACCGTCATCGCCCATCAAAACCGCCTCGACCTGCGGTGTGCCGGTGACGCACAGGATGATCACGTCGCAATGTGCGGCCAAGGTCTTCGGCGTTCTGAACAGCCCTACCCCACTGGCCAGTAAAGCGTCCAGCGGCTGGTTGCCCGCGTGCGCCAGCACCGACAGGTCTTGCCCGTGTTTGCGCAAATTGGTGGCAATGCCATGACCCATCATGCCAATGCCGATCATTCCGATTTTTTTCATCTTTGCTCCAAATAAAAATGCACGACCTGCTCAGTCGTGCTTGATGGAAATAGTCTTCAACACGGTGAAGCCGTACAAGGCTTCAAACCCCTTCTCACGCCCATGGCCGCTGGCTTTGACCCCACCGAAAGGCAGCTCAATGCCACCGCCTGCACCGTAGTTGTTGATGAAGACCTGGCCGGCGCGCAGCTGGCGTGCCAAGCGCAATTGGCGGGCACCGTCACGGGTCCAAAGGCTGGCCACCAAACCAAATTCTGTGCCGTTGGCCAGCTTCACCGCATGGGCCTCATCGTCAAACGGCATGATGGCGATAACCGGGCCAAACACCTCTTCTTGCGCCAGACGATGCGAGGGCGGCACATCCCGGAGCAGCGTGGGCACCTGGTAGAAGCCCCCCTCGGGTGCGCCCTGGACGAGCTGGCCTGCGCCAGCCACCGTCAAACCATCACGCCGGGCCTCGTCAAGGAAAGCAGCCACGCGTTGCAACTGGCTGTGGCGAATCAAAGGGCCGCAATCCATATCCATGGTCGCAGGGCCAACACGCAGTTGATTGAAGGCTTGAGCCAGTCGGGCAATCACTTCTTCATACGCGCTGCGCTCCACCAGCACGCGGCTACCGGCTGAGCAGGTTTGTCCGGCGTTTTGCACGATGGCGTTGACCACCACCGGCACCATGGCATCGAAATCAGCATCGGCAAACACCACTTGGGGCGATTTACCGCCCAGCTCCAGCGTCACCGGCGTGTGGTGCTCGGCCGCCGTTTGCACCACACGCTTGCCAATGTTGGGCGAGCCGGTGAAGGAGATGTGGTTGATGCCAGGGTGGCGCGTCAAAGCATCGCCCGCCTCATGGCCAAAACCCGTGACCACGTTGATCGTGCCGCTGGGGAAACCCACCTCTGCCGTCAGCTCAGCCACCCGCAGGAGCGACAGGCATGCATCTTCGGCGGGCTTGACAACACAGGCATTGCCCGCCGCCAGCGAAGCGCCCACACTGCGGCCAAAAATCTGCAGCGGATAGTTCCAGGGAATGATGTGTCCGGTGACGCCTTGCGGCTCGCGCAAGGTGAGCACGGTGTAACCACTCTGGTAGGGAATGGTCTCGCCCATCAACTTATCGGCAGCACCCGCGTAGAACTCGAAGTAGCGCGCAATGGCCTGGACGTCGGCACGCGCTTGCTTGAGGGGTTTGCCACAGTCGCACGACTCCAATTGCGCCAGTTCTTCGGTGTGATCCAGCAATTTTTGTGACAACTTTTGCAGCAAACGTCCACGCTCGGTTGCCGTCATTCTGCCCCATGCGCCGTCGAATGCGGCTCTGGCCGCGCCCACGGCTACATCCACATCGTGCGCATTGCCCTGCGCCACGGCGTCAAACTGCTGCCCGTCTGAGGGGTCAATGACGGGGATGTACTGGCCCGAGGCGGGGGCCACCCAACGGTTGTCGATGAAGTGCTGCTGCATAGAGGCCTCTGTTATGGATTGGGTTTTAAAAGTTGTTCATTATTTTTACATAATTGAATTTACAAACGCCATTATTTGTAAAATTAGTTGACTTAAAAATCAGAGCCCTGGCGTCCGACCCATAATTCCCTCTATGAAAAAACCCGCGCCTCCTGGCCTTGTGACACGCAATGACGCCACGGGCGCAAACACCCCCGAGTCATTGGGCCTGTCCCCTGTACGTCATGACCGCTTTGCTG
Source organism: Comamonadaceae bacterium (assembly GCA_947374705.1). Taxonomy (GTDB): domain Bacteria; phylum Pseudomonadota; class Gammaproteobacteria; order Burkholderiales; family Burkholderiaceae_C; genus CANCDA01. The sequence continues at coordinate 6,363 of CANCDA010000112.1, forward strand.
AGCGCGTGTATGAAAGCCTGTTTCACGCCATCATGACCGGCAAGCTCACCCCCGACACGCGTCTACCTGCCGAAGTGCAACTGGCCTCGTTTTTTCAAGTGTCTCGCCCCGTGGTGCGCCAAGCGCTGGACCGCCTGCGCCAAGACCGTCTGATCCAATCCATTCGCGGCTCGGGCACGTATGTCCGCGCAAGCGACAAGGCCCCGCAAGCGCCCGCACGCCCTGCCCCCGCCCCAGACATGGGTCACCTTCTTCATGGCCTGGAGTTGCGCCTGCTCGTCGAACCCGAGTGCGCCGCTTTGGCCGCACTGCGGCGCACCACGGCCGACCTCGCGCGCATGCAAAGCATGCTGACCGGGTTTGAGAACGCCGCCGCCAACGGCGACGTGGCCCACCATTTCGACTTTGGTTTCCATGAAGCCATAGGCCAGGCCAGCGCCAACCCGCGCCTCGCTCAAATCGTGACATCGCTCGAATACGACGTCAGCCACGCGATCAACCTGTGGCGGCACATGGCCCAGCTCAAGCCCTGGAAAAGAACCCAAGACGCGATTGACGAACACCGCATCATTTTTGAGCTGATCCGCCAACAAGACGCCGAAGGGGCCCGACGCGCCATGCGCAGCCACGTCGAGAAGGCCCGCATTCGCATGCTGGATGCAGCGCCGGAAATTTGAGGGGTGTCATATGGGATCGGATGGGGGCTTGAATTCCCCACAAAAGGCCTTATCATTAGCACTCGCTTGACATGAGTGCTAACAGCACCAACCAAGCTGCTTTAACGAACACCAGCACGCACCGTGTTGGTGTTCCGGTTTTCCCACCCCTTGTTTCAAACTGAAGGAGATTCCCAATGAAACTGCGTCCTCTGGCTGACCGCGTGATTGTCAAACGCGTCGAAAACGAAACCAAAACCGCTTCCGGCATTGTCATCCCTGACAGCGCCGCTGAAAAGCCCGATCAGGGCGAAGTGCTGGCCGTAGGCCCTGGCAAAAAGAACGACAAAGGCGAACTGTTGGCCATGAACGTCAAGGTCGGTGACCGCGTTCTGTTTGGCAAATACAGTGGCCAGACCGTCAAGGTCGATGGCGACGAATTGCTCGTCATGAAAGAAGACGATCTGTTTGCAGTCGTCGAAAAGTAATATGTTTGCGGGACAGACCGAAGCGCAGCGTAGCTCTGTCCCCAACTGAATAGATCATTTTTGAAATTATTGGAGTCATAACATGGCAGCAAAAGACGTAATTTTCGGCGGCGAAGCCCGCGCTCGTATGGTTGAAGGCGTGAACATTCTCGCCAACGCCGTCAAAGTAACCCTGGGCCCTAAAGGCCGCAATGTGGTGCTGGAGCGCTCGTTCGGCGCCCCCACCGTGACCAAAGACGGCGTGTCCGTCGCTAAAGAAATCGAACTCAAAGACAAGCTGCAAAACATGGGCGCGCAGATGGTCAAGGAAGTCGCTTCCAAGACCTCTGACAA
>CANCDA010000113.1 GCA_947374705.1 Comamonadaceae bacterium
GCGGCTACTGCCAGTCAGGGCAAATCATGGCGGCGGTCGATCTGCTCAAGCGCATCCCCAAGCCAACCGACAAAGACATTGACGATGTGATGACCAACATCTGCCGCTGCGGCACCTACCAGCGCATTCGCGCGGCCATTCACCTCGCGGCGGGCAACAAGAAGATGGCAGCCGCCAACGGCTACACCGGCGACTTCACCGGCGTGTTCGCCGCCGAGCATTCCGGCGCCAGTGCCTACAACCACACCGCTTGATCGAGGATCACACACATCATGAACTCCACCCTCATTGACAACACCTCCACAAGCGCAGCGCCCACCCTGTCGCGCCGCTCCTTCATCGTCGGCTCCAGCAGCATCGCCGCAGGCGGGCTGGCGCTGGGCCTGCCGCTCTACATGCCTGAGGCCAACGCACAAGCCACACTGGCTGCGGCAGACGCCGAAGTCAACGTCTGGGTCGTCATCAAACCGGATGACCGCTGCATCATCCGCATCGCCCGCTCCGAGATGGGCCAGGGCACGCGCACCGGCCTCGCCCAACTCGTGGCCGAAGAGCTTGAGTGCGACTGGAAAAAAGTCAGCACCGAAATGCCCACCCCCGGCCAGAGCGTGGCGCGCAAGCGCGCCTGGGGTGAGATGTCCACTGGCGGTAGCCGGGGCATTCGCATCTCGCAAGAGTACGTGCGCCAGGGCGGCGCAGCGGCCCGCATGATGCTGTTGCAAGCCGCAGCCAACCAATGGAATGTGCCGGTGGCTGAGCTCAAGGTCAGCAAGGGCGTGATCACCCACGCGGCCAGCAAGCGCCAGTTGCGCTACGGCCAAGTGGCGCAAGCCGCGTCCAAGCTCACCCCACCCGATGTCAAAACCATTGTGCTGAAAAACCCCAAGGATTGGGCCATTGCAGGCAAGCCCATGGCACGCCTTGACACCCAGCAAAAGCTCAACGGCAGCTTGGTCTATGGGGCCGACCTTCAGATGCCCGGCATGCTGTGCGCGGCCATCAAAGACTGCCCCGTGTTTGGCGGCAAGCTGGTGAGCTTTAACGCTGATGCGGTGAAGGCTATGCGTGGCGTCAAAGGCGTGGTGCGGGTGAACGACAGCACCGTGGCCGTGGTGGCAGATACCTGGTGGCGCGCCAAGACCGCGCTTGAAAAACTGCCCCTTGTTTGGGACGAGGGGGCCAACGCTCGTGTGAGCAGCGCCAGCATTGCCGCCCATCTGGCCGAGGGCCTGAACGCCCAAGTGGCGCCGGGCAGTGTGGCCGGGCGCAACGAGGGCGATGCCCTGGGCGCGATTGCCAGCGCCGCCACCAAGGTGGAGGCCACCTACTCCACCCCGTTCCTGGCCCACGCCCCCATGGAGCCGATGAACGCCACCGTCAAATTGACGGCCGGTGCAGACGGCAAAATCGCCCGCGCCGAGTGCTGGGTGCCCACGCAAAACGGCGAAGCGTCACACGCTGCGCTGGCCGAGGCCGCAGGCATCCCCCTGGCGCAGTGCGAGATTTACAAGCAAGACCTGGGCGGCGGTTTTGGCCGCCGTGGTGGCACGCAAGACTATGTGCACCAAGCCACCGCCATTGCCAAGCAATTCATGGGCACGCCCATCAAGTTGCTGTGGAGCCGTGAGGAAGACCAGGCCCATGACTTCTACCGCCCCATCTCGCAAGCCAAGATGAGCGCGGGGCTGGATGCACAAGGCAACTTGGTCGGCCTGCATGTTCGTATTTCAGGCCAGTCCATCAACGCCCTGCTCAACCCGCTGGGCATCAAAGACGGCAAAGACGAACGCCAAGTGCAGGGCTTTTGGAAAGAGCCCGGCGACGCCCAATTTGGCTATACCGTGCCCAACCTCTTGACCGAGTACGTCATGCGCAACACCCACGTCCCCGTGGGGCCTTGGCGCGGCGTCAACACCAACCAAAATGCGGTGTACGCCGAGTGCTTTATGGAGGAAGTGGCCAAGGCGGCGGGCAAAGATTCACTCGCGTTTCGCCGAGCCATGCTGCAAAACCACCCCAAGCATTTGGCGGTGCTCAATGCGGCGGCTGACAAAGGCGACTGGGGCAAGCCGCTGCCTGCGGGCGTGTTCCGCGGCATTGCGCAGTTCATGGGCTACGGCAGCTACTCTGCGGCCACGGCCGAGGTGTCGGTCAGCGCCAGTGGCGTCGTCAAAGTCCACCGCATGGTGCTGGCCACCAACTGCGGCCACGCGGTCAACCCCGACCAGATTGCGGCGCAGGTGGAAGGCGGTGTAGCCTACGGCCTGTCGGCCACCTTCTTTGGTGAAAACACGATTGAAAACGGGCGCGTGAAAGAGCTCAACTTTGACACCTACCGTGTTTTGAAAATCAGAGAAATGCCCAAGGTAGAGACCGTCATCGTGCCCACCTTTGACTTCTGGGGCGGCGTGGGCGAGCCCACCATTTGCGTGGTGGCCCCGGCGGTGCTCAATGCCATTTTTGCCGCCACGGGCAAGCCGGTGCGCCAGTTGCCGTTGAAGAACCAAGGGTTCAGCTTCGCTTGAGTTAAATCAGGTTCCAACCCCTAAAAAATCGCCTTGACGGCGAATTTTTAGGGGTCAAATCGGCCCGCAGGCCAATAAATATCGGCGTGAAAAGCCACCAAATTAATAGCATCCAATTTCTCGCCTATTTTGACAATGGCAAACTGGTCTTACCCATTCCGGAATGACCCGAAATGCCAAATACACGCATATCAACTCCACCCTGTCTTTTGTACGAACTTGTCGCTGCTGATATGTCGCTCCCCGACGTTTCGCACTGCGTTTAGAAGTTCGCGTTGCAAAGCTTCACTGTGCATAGCACGCGCAAGCATGACTGCGCCGACGCTTTGCGCAATGACGACCCAGGCAGTGTCTGCATTTTCTGTCAGGGCATTTACGTTCGCATGAATAGTCTGGAGGCCTTTCTCAAAGGCCACTTTCACCGCGTCATCCGCACGCCCTATTTCGGGTGTCAAGGAAGGCAGCGGGCATCCTGCCCCGGGTTGCAGCACATGACTCATGCTCAGATAGCCCCCAAGCGCGCGCGCGACTTGCACTGAGTCGGCGGGGTCTACCGCGTCGTACAGGTCAGCCGTGCGCTTCAGTTCGGCTGTGATCATTGCTACGAACAGGTCTGACTTGCCACTGAAGTGCTTGTACAGAGAACCCGTCGTCACTCCTGCCGCTGCAGCCAGGTCTGCCATTCCACTGCTGATGAAGCCATGCTGTTTGGCATGGCGCCCACTCGCCTCCATTAGCTTGGCGCGGGCTTGTTCTTTGTATTCTGCCGTGTAACGCATAAAACTCTTTTTTGAAAATGGGGTTGACACATTTTCATTGTGAAAGTTAGGATAACGGTCATTATCCCAAAAAGCAGCCACCCCTAAAGAATTCGAGAACGACTCCACGATGGACATCACTGAGACTGAGAACTGGAAAAAAACGGCATGCATCATCTGCTCGCTCAACTGTGGTCTGGACATCAAAACGGAGGGCGGGCGAATCACCAAGATCAAGGGGGACAAGTCCCACCCCATTTCTCAGGGCTATATCTGCGAGAAGTCTCAACGCATGGACTTCTATCAAAACGGTGCAGATCGCATCGATTCACCCAAGCGCCGCAGGCCAGATGGAAGCTACGAGGACATTAGTTGGGAGACCGCCATCGCCGAGATTACCGAAAAGTTCTCTGCCATAAAGAGCAAGTACGGCGGCGAGAGCATTCTGTATTACGGTGGGGGCAGTCAGGGCAACCACTTGGGCGGCACTTATGCCGACAGCACCATTAAAGCGCTGGGTATCCAGTACCGTTCCAACGCGTTGGCACAGGAAAAAACGGGAGAAGGCTGGGTACAAGGAAAGATGACCGGTTCACCGGTCCACGGCGACTTTGAACACTGCGAAGTGGCCGTTTTTTTGGGGAAAAACCCGTGGCAGTCGCACGGATTCGCCCGAACCCGCGTGGTGCTGCGCGAAATTCAAAACGATCCGAATCGCGCCATGATCGTGATCGACCCTCGGCGCACCGAGACAGCGAAGATGGCGGATTTCCACTTGGCAGTCAAACCCGGCACCGATGCTTGGTGCTTGACGGCAATGTCAGCCATTCTGGTGCAAGAGCGGTTAGAAGCAACTAGCTGGCTCGCGGAACACACCACGGGCTATGAAGCTGTGGCGACAGTATTAAGAAACGTTGACATTACGCGCTACGCCGCAGTTTGTGGTGTTGATGAGTCGCTCCTGCGTTCAGCAGTAAGACGCCTTGCGAGTGCAAAGAGTGTGTCCATGATCGAAGACTTGGGGGTGCAAATGAATATGCACTCCACGCTAAACAGCTATCTGAACAGGCTGGTGTGGTTGCTCACCGGAAACTATGCCAAACCCGGTGCGAACAATGCGTTTATACCGCTTTTGAACCTGTCCAACTCAACCCGCAGTACATCCCAAACGAAAGGCGCGGTGGACAAACTTGTTGCGATCCGCAAATGGACCCATAGTCCGGTGACGGGCTCAAAGGTCATCATGGGCTTGATTCCCTGCAATGTGATTTCCGATGAAATCCTGACCCCGCACCCCAAGCGATTTCGGGCCATGCTCATTGAAAGCACGAACCCCGTGCACTCACTTGCTGACAGTCAGCGCATGCGCGAATCTCTGCGTGCGCTTGAATGCAGCGTTGTTATTGATGTGGCCATGACTGAAACCGCGCGACAAGCAAACTACGTTTTGCCGGCCAGCAGCCAGTTTGAAAAGGCCGAGGCAACGTTCTTCAACCTGGAATTTCCACATAATGGTTTCCAGTTGCGCCACCCGCACTTTGCTCCCCGTCCCGGTACGCTTCCAGAAGCAGAAATTCACGCGAGGCTTCTGGAAGCAATGGGTGAGTTGGACGACTCCAATTACGGCTTCTTGCGCAACGCAGCACGTATGGGATACACAGCTTTCGGACTCGCCTTTGCCTGGAAGGCTATGCGCGACAAAAAGGTCGCGCGGTATGCACCTGTTGTGCTCTATCGCACCTTGGGGGTCAGCCTGCCAGCCAATCTAGCGCCTGCTGCATCGCTCTGGGGCATCAGCCAACTCTACGTGCGAGCACAGCCAGCGGCTGCGAAAGGCGCTGGCTTTGGTGGGCAGACTCTGCTTGGTGGAAACCGACTCTTTGACGCCATTTTGAAAAGCCCATCCGGCGTTATCTTTGCAGTGAGTCAATACAGCGACAGTTGGGATGCTGTGAAGTTGCCAGACCACAAGATCAACCTACACATAAAGGAAATGCTCGACGAATTGGCAACGATAGACAGCAAGCTGCCACCTCACCGCCCTGACTACCCCTTTATTCTGTCTGCTGGAGAACGCAGACCGGACACCAGCAATACATCCATTCGTAACCCCGAATGGATGAAAAAGGGTGGCTTTGGAACGCTTCGTATTCATCCGCAAGATGCGGCAGCGCTGGGCTGTGCGGACGGTGACTGGATTCAACTGCGCACGCCACGCGGTGCAGCACAAGCGCCGATCGAGCTGACCGACGAGTTGCAACCGGGCCATGTCTCGCTGCCCAATGGTCATGGTCTCGACTACCACCAAGCTGACGGCTCGCTGGACCGTCGAGGTGTTTCGTTGAACGAGCTTACCAACACCGAAGACCGTGACCCTTTTGCCGGAACACCTTGGCACAAGTACGTGCCAGTACACCTTGAACGTCTACCCCCAGCTTGAAACCGAATTGAGAAGTACACGACCCACGTTGTGAGCGAAAGATGTATCCACTGCAAACACACCGACTGAGTCGAGGCCTGCCCCGCAGATTGTTAGTTAGCCTCGAAGTTATCTTCGGATCGACGGCCCGTCCAACACCATGCCGTTGGCGCGCACTTTGAGGAAGAGTTCAAGGTCGCGCAAGTCGGCACTGCCTGCTGGCGGGATGGGGGCTTGCACGCCCGAGTAGCAAGCCCGCAAACGCCGATCTGTCGAGCCCAGGGTTTGCCAGGCCATGCGGTAAATGGGAAAACCCGTGGGGTGGCCTTGGCTGATGGTGTCGGCCCGCATTTGAGCGCCCACTTTGCCGTCATGGCAATGCATGCAGGCTAGGTTCATGCGCCCCATGCGGGTTTGGTAGAGGCGCTCGCCGCTGGACAGACGGGCTTGCCACTGTGCGGTGTGTTCGGGTGTCGCCATGGGACTCGGGGCCACTTGAATGCGCTCGCCTTTGGCCATTTGGTGCAAGGCCGCGCTGAGGCTGAGGACGCTGTCGCTTTCCAAGCCAGCGGCTCCGGGTGTCTGTGTCAGCGCTGGTGAAGCCGAAGCCCCACGTTGTTGGCAGTGCAAGATTTGGTCTTCCAGATTGGTCAAGGTCTTACCATCCCCACTCAGACGAGGAAAGCTCGCCACGCTGCGCTTGACGCTGTCCATAGCGCCATGGCAACTGCTGCACTGCGCTTGCCACAGGCCCTGGCCGCGCTCTTGCCACAGGGCCACGGGGTTGCGCTGGGGGTCGTCTTGCAAGGCCTGCAATTGTGGGGACAGGTACACGTGGCCGCTGGTGCGGGTGTCGGCCCAACTGCTTGCACCCAGCAGGCCCAAACCCAGCCAGAGCATGTGCCTGCGTATTTGCCAGAGCGATTTCATGGCCGTGGCCATCAACGCAACTCGCGTTTCAACTCACCGCGCTGGCCCTTGTCATCGACCCAACTGACGCTCAAATGCCAGCCTGCGGGTGACGAGGCTTCGGGCAGGGTCACCGGAAAAGAAAAGTACGGATTGGCCGAGATGCCAATGCCCGTGCTGGCCCGAAACAGGATGGAGTCATTCAAACGAACCAGTAGCGTTTCAATCACGTTCTTGGGGACGAGCTGGCCGGACTCCATGGTGCGAAAGCCCGACTCCATGGGGTGACCAATCAAGAGCACGGCCTTGAGCATCGCACCCGGCTGCACTGCACCGGTAACAGTGAGGCGAATGGGGAAGTTGGAAGGTTCGGCCATGATTTAAGTGACGGTCAATCAACTCGCATCAAAACAGGCTGACGAGGTCAACACCGTGGGCGCGTGATGGCCCATCAAGGAACTATCGCTCAGCGTGGCCACCAGCCAGATGTCTTGGCTGGCCCCCAGGCGAACGCGGGTGTCAAAGCTGTAGTGGCTTACCGGCGTACCCAGGCTCATGTTGATGAGTTGTGAAATCGGGTTGTCAGGCGCGTACAGCGCAAAGGATTTGATCGTGAGGCCCGACGGGGCTTGCAAGCGAACGCCAACCGGGACTGCGTTGCCGGTGTCAGACAAAGGCTCCAACTCCAAGACCGCACCACCGGAGCGAAGCTGGAGTTGTTGGAGTGCTGCGGTGTTCATGGGGATGAGTGTGTGGTCGTAACGAAGCCGCGGTCATGCTAACGCAGAGTGCTCAGCGCAGCAAGCGCGTCTTCGATCTGCTGTGCATTCAAAATCAGGCCAAAGGGTGGCATCAAGGTGTTGGGGTTGATGCGTCGGCCATCCACCACCCACTGGCGCAGCTGATCGGCCTGGAGTCGGCTGGCCACGCCGTCCAGCGCAGGCCCAAACGTGCTTTGAATGCCGGTCTTCTTGCCCTGCGCATCGGGGATGGAATGACAAGCCACGCAGTTGCCCAAGCGCTGATCAAACAGGATGCGCCAACCCGGAGCATTCGCACCCTCGTGTGCTTGGGCTGAAAAGGCGCTGAAGGTGAAAAATACGACCCATACCGCTGGGGTGATGCGGGTCAAAAATTCACGGCTAGTGCCACTGTTGCGCCAATTCATGCGGAACTTTATAGCACCTATTGCGCACGCCGGTAACCCGTGAAAACACAGGGCCAAAC
>CANCDA010000114.1 GCA_947374705.1 Comamonadaceae bacterium
CAAGGACGATGCCGCCAAATGGGGGCAGGTGGTACGGCGGGCGAATGTGAAGCTGGACTGATGCTTTTTTAGTGCCGTTTCAGACCGGAACCTGGGTCACGTCATAGGTGAAAAGCCAGTCGTAGCGCTGGTGCACCCGTTCTTCGTTCCACTCACGATCCACATAGGCGCTGGCCCCTTCCTTGTGGGCCAGCTCGGGGTTGTGAAAGCGTTTGGTGTTGTCGGTCGCGCCTTGCACGATGCGGCGGGTGCGCTCAAGGCGGGCGGCTTCGTAGCGGCGCAGGGCCTGGGCGATATCGGTGTCAGCCTCCAGCGCCCGCGCGAGGATGAAGCCGTCTTCCAACGCCATCACGGCCCCCTGCGCGAGAAAGGGCAAGGTCGGGTGGCAGGCGTCGCCCAGCAGGCTCACGCGGCCTTCGCTCCAGCGGGCCATCGGCGCGCGCTGCATCAGTGCCCACTTAAACGGCGTGTCAATGGCTTGGATCATGCGCTGCACATCCTCGTGCCAACCCGCGAAGTCCTTCAAGCAGTCGTCTCGCGAGCCGCGCACGCTCCACGACTCCACCGGGATGTCGCTGCGCTCGACCACACCGATGAAGTTCATCAGATTACCTCCGTGCAGCGGGTAGTTCACCACGTGCGCGCCCGGCCCCACCCAGTTGGTGCCCACGGGGCGGCGCAGGTGCGTGGGCAGGCGCTCCATAGGAATCACGCCGCGCCAAGCCATCAGGCCCGTGCGCTCGGGCTCATCTGCGCCAAACAGACCTTGGCGGATGACCGAGTGCACGCCGTCGGCACCGATCAGCGCGTCGCCTTGCACCGTGTGACTTGTCGTGCCGCTCTCCAGTTGCAGCGTGACGCCGTGCGCGTCTTGCGTGAAACCGAGCACACGTGATTTCAAGTGAATCGCATCCGGCTTGAGCGCACGCACGGCCTGCGCCAGCACCTCAATCAGGTCGGGCCGATAGACCGTGAGATAGGGGTAGCCGTAGCGTGCGACAGACACCGCGCCCAAGTCAAACAGCTTCCAGGTGTGGCCGCTGTTCCACAGGCGAATCTCCTTGCCGGTGGCTTCGCACGACAAAGCCATGAGTGCCTCACCCACGCCCAACTCAAACAAGACACGGTTGCCATTGGGCGAGAGCTGCACGCCCGCGCCGACTTCTTTGAGTTCACTGGCCTGCTCGTACACATCAACGTCAAAGCCGCGTTTGAGCAATGACAGCGCAGCCGTGAGGCCGCCGATGCCACCACCGGCGATGAGGATGTGGGGTTTTGAATTGCGCATCATGGGGTTAACGATCTACTCCGATTGGCCCATGCGGCGGGCCATCTCGGCCTGCCACTGGGCACGCAGTGTGGCCAGGTTGGAAATGGACGATTGCGAAGTGTTTGTCATGATTTTCAAGTGAATTCCAGAACAATGGGCATCTTACAAGCGCCCAGGCAGGTGAAGGCACAATACAAACGAGGAAACAAAATCAAAGACACCATGGCTCGCATATTCGACAACATAGACCAAGACCTGCTGTCAGCGCTGTGCGCCACCCTGTGCCTGGGATGGCAATGACGAAGAATTCCGAAAAAAAACCATATCGTGGTTTCGTTGTTGAGTTCGAACCAGAACGTTCAAGCCATATGGCGGAATGGCTGAGTGCAGGGTATGAGGTTTCTGATTCCCGTGCCGCTGGATTTGCTGAACACGCCGGTGTGGCGCAGCTTTGTTGCCAGCCGAGGGCTGCGTGCGGGCACTCAGGCCGAGCAGTTGCTGCGCATTGGCTTGGCGGATATGGTGAAGCAAGCAGACGGCACCGAAGAAGTGCTGCCACGCCGTGCGGCGGTGTTGCTGTTTGCCGAAGAACCTGGCAGCTTGCTGGCCGCGTTTGGCGGGCGCGCCGACCTGCGGCTGATGGTGTACGCCGGTAAGGAGATGGGCATGGATGCCGTGCCCAATTTGCGCAAACCGCCCAAAACAATTCGCGGCCCCTTGATCGAGCAGATTGACCTGGCGGTGAAAGCCGTGCTGGATGAACTGGCCCAGGGCCTGACGCTGGCCAGCAGTGGCTTCAAGACGCGACACCAGTACCCCGAGCGGGTGGTGAAGGAGGCGATCGTGAACGCGGTGATCCACCGGGACTACCGGCTTAACCGCGACATCATGGTGCGGGTGTTTGACGACCGCATTGTGGTGGAGAGCCCCGGCTTGCTACCGGGTGCCATCACGGCGGCCAATATTCAGTACGCGCGCTCTAAGGCGCGCAACCCCTTGATTGCGCAAAATTTGCGTGAGTTTGCGGTGCCGCCCAACATTGACGATGGCGAGGGGGTGCGGATGATGTTCGGCGAGATGGCGGCAGCAAAGTTGTATCCGCCGCAGTACCGCCAAAACACCGAGACAGCCGTGGAAACCCTGTCGTTGACCTTGTTCAACGAAGACCGACCGGCCATCTGGACAGAGGTGAACGACTGGATGGAGCGCAACGGCCCGATTGCCAATGCCGATGTGTGCCGCATCGCCGGGGTGGATACGCTAAAGGCATCAAAGATGTTGCGTGCTTGGGTGGACCGTGGCCTGCTGGAGCCGTTGCCTGGGCGTGTCAGAAGTAACGCGGCCTACCGCAAGCCAGCCCAAGTGGACGAGCAACTAGGCTTGTTACCGGGGGATGATGGGCGCGAGGGTGAGCCAGTGGCGGGCTAGATTTTTCGCTACTCCTTTATCCAAAGGCTTTGGATAAAGGAATTTAAAACTTGAAAAAACCTATTTAAATCAATTAGTTATAACTTATTCCTTTATCCATAGCTGTATCTAACCACATGTCAGCATGGCAAAAAACCCAAAACGGATTGAGCTTTAGCGGCAGGGGTGAGCAAGCTTTGCTGGATTTGCCGATGACGGCTTTTTTTGCCTCTCGCCAGTGCCCGGGTACGGCCATTCGCGCAGCCATGGATTGGACGGTGCAGCAGGCGCGGACAAAGAACGTGGTGATCAGCGGTTTTCACTCGCCGCTGGAGCAGTCGGTGTTAAAGGTTTTGCTTCAGGGGCGTAGTCCGGTAGTGGTGGTGCTGGCTCGACCGGTTGAGGGGGCAAAGCTGCCTCCTGAGTGGACTGATCCCCTTGCGCAGGGCCACTTGGCCGTCGTGAGTGCGGCGATCACTGCCACCCGATTAACCGACGCGGTAGCCATAGCGCGAAACCATCTTGTCGCCCAACTGGCCACCGATATCGTCGTGGCTCATGCCAGCCCGGGCGGGGTGCTGGCCAGCTTGTTGGCGAAGTGGCAGATGGAAGGGTCAGGGTGTGTTCAGCTTTTGGCGAGCGCTAATATCCCGGGCATTTCATTATCTTTGGCTTTGGATAATGAAATTGAAAACGTTAAAAAGTTGTTTTAAATCAATGACTTGCTTTCATCGTTATTATCCAAATATCGGGTAAACCCTTGTTTTTGATGGCCACATTGGGGCGTGCAGGGCATCACCGATACTGCGGGCTCAACGGTATGGCTGTGGGATGTGGGCTTGGCTGGGACGTAGCCCCACCCCGTTTAACATCGGGGCAAACCCTTTTTTGGAGAACTTCATGGCGCAAGCGACTTTTCACTGGGATGATCCCTTTTTGCTCAACCAGCAGCTCAGCGACGACGAGCGCATGATTCGTGACGCAGCCACGGCCTATTGCCAGGACAAGCTTGCACCCCGCGTGATCGAGGCCTTTCGCAACGAGAAGACCGATGTGGCCATCTTCCGCGAGATGGGTGAGCTGGGCCTGCTGGGCCCGACCATTCCTGAAGCTTACGGTGGCCCGGGCCTGAATTACGTGGCCTACGGGCTGATTGCGCGCGAGGTGGAGCGGGTGGACTCGGGCTACCGCTCGATGATGAGCGTGCAGTCGTCCTTGGTGATGGTGCCTATTTTTGAATTTGGCACTGAGGCACAGCGGCAAAAATACCTGCCCAAGCTGGCCACAGGGGAGTGGATTGGCTGCTTTGGCCTGACCGAGCCCGACCATGGCTCCGATCCCAATTCGATGATCACGCGGGCGCAAAAAACAGCGGGTGGCTACAAGCTGACGGGCGCGAAGATGTGGATTTCCAACAGCCCGATTGCCGACGTGTTTGTGGTCTGGGCCAAAGAGGTGAGCGAGAGTGGGCAGGTCGGCCCGATTCGCGGTTTTATCTTGGACAAAGGCATGAAAGGTTTAAGCGCCCCGGCGATTCACGGCAAGGTGGGCTTGCGTGCATCCATCACTGGCGAGATCGTGATGGACAACGTGTTCTGCCCAGAGGAAAACGCCTTCCCCGAGGTGCAGGGTTTGAAGGGCCCGTTCACCTGCCTGAACTCGGCCCGCTACGGCATCGCCTGGGGCGCTTTGGGCGCGGCCGAGGACTGCTGGTTTCGCGCCCGCCAGTACGTGTTGGATCGCAAGCAGTTTGGTCGTCCGTTGGCGGCCAATCAGCTCATTCAAAAGAAATTGGCCGACATGCAAACCGAAATCGCGCTGGGGCTGCAAGGCTGTCTGCGTCTGGGTCGCATGAAGGACGAGGGCGCGGCGGCGGTGGAGATCACCTCCCTGCTCAAACGCAACTCCTGCGGCAAGGCGCTGGACATTGCGCGGCTGGCACGCGACATGATGGGCGGCAACGGCATATCGGATGAGTTTGGTGTGGCGCGGCATTTGGTGAACCTGGAGGTGGTGAACACCTATGAAGGGACGCACGACATTCATGCTTTGATTTTGGGGCGGGCGCAGACGGGAATTGCAGCGTTTTCTAACTGATCGCGCTAAATGACCACCCAACCCGCCGCACTCCCCCACATCAAAGTCCTAGACTTGTCCCGTGTCCTGGCCGGCCCCTGGTGCACCCAAATCCTGGCCGACCTGGGCGCGGATGTCGTCAAGGTCGAGCGCCCCGGCGCCGGGGACGACACCCGCCACTGGGGGCCCCCCTTCATCAAAGACGCGCAGGGCAATGACACCGACCAAGCCACCTACTTCACCGCCTGCAACCGCAACAAACGCTCCATCACACTCGACCTAGCGCACGAGCAAGGCCAAGCGCTGGTGCGCCAGATGGCCGCGCAAAGTGACGTGCTGGTGGAGAACTTCAAGGTCGGTGGGCTCAAGCACTATGGGCTGGACTATGAGAGCCTCAAAGCCATCAACCCGCGCTTGATTTACTGCTCCATCACCGGCTTTGGTCAGACCGGCCCCTACGCCGAGCGCGCAGGCTATGACCTGATGATCCAGGCCATGAGCGGCATGATGAGCATCACCGGCCGCGCGGACGACGTGCCCGGTGGCGGCCCGCTGCGCGTGGGCGTGGCGCTGACTGACCTGTTCACCGGCGTCTATGCCGCCACCGCCATCCTGGCCGCCATCGAAGTTCGGCATCGCACCGGCGTGGGCCAGCACATTGACATGGCGCTGCTGGACGTGGGCATGGCCACTCTAGCGAACCAAGCCGGTGCTTACCTCAACACCGGCAACGCACCGCAGCGCATGGGCAATGGCCACCCGAGTCTGGTGCCCTACCAGGACTTCCCCACGCAAGATGGCGCCATGCTGCTGGCCGTGGGCAACGACGGCCAGTTCGGCCGCTTTTGCGAAGCCGCTGGCATACCCACCTGGGCGCAAGACGAGCGCTTTGCCACCAACACTTTGCGCGTGAAAAACCGCGAGGTGTTGCTGCCCCTGCTAGAGCAAGTCACCCGCACCCGCAGCACGGCTGACTGGGTCACCCTGTTGGAAGACAAAGCCGTGCCCTGCGGCCCGATCAACGACATCGGCCAGGCCTTCGCTGATGAGCAGGTCAAAGCGCGAAACTTATGGATCAATCAGCCTGTAACCCAATCCAATCATCCACAAGCAGCTATTGAATCAATAGCGACTGTGGCGAGCCCTTTACGCTTGATGGACACACCACCGGTGCTGCGCAACGCGCCTCCGAGTCTGGGTGAACACACGGATGAGGTGCTGGCTTCGCTGGGATTGGATGCGGCACAGATTGCCGCTTTGCGCAGTGCGAAAGTGATTGCTTAAAGTCGCACCTTGAGCGTCTTGTGCAGCTTGAACTTTCAGCAGTTCAAGCCGCAAACCGCCGCCGCGTGAGCGCCAGCGCCAGCCAGAACGACAGCACCGCATAGGCCAGTAACACCAGCGCGTGCTGCACCGGGTGCTGCGGCCACTGATCCATGAACAGCGGGCGCACCAGCTCGACCGCGTTGGTCAGCGGTAGCCATGCGGACACCTCTCTCACCACGCTGGGCAACTGCTCACGCGGAAAAAACACCCCGCTCAAAAACATCATAGGCGTGAGAAACAGGGTGAAGTAGTAGGTGAAAAAATCGTAACCCTTGGCCAGGGCGTTGAAGATCAGGGCGATGCAAGAAAAGGTGATGCCCACGCCCAACAAGATGGGCCAGGCCACCAGCAATTTCGGACTGTGGCTGATGCCCAGCGCCAGCATCACGCCCAAAATCGCCGTCACCGTGAACAGCGCCTTGAACGCCGCCCACAGCATCTCCGCCAGCACGATGTCGTCCAGGCTGACGGGGGCGTTCATGATGCCGTCCCACGTCTTTTGCACGTGCATGCGGGAGAAGGCCGAGTACAGCGCTTCGAACGAGGCGGCTTGCATCGCACTCATGCAGATGGAGCCACTGGCCAAAAACAAAATGTAGGGCACGGCGGTGGGGCCCAGCGGCCCGTTCAGCGTGACCTGCCCCACCAGCGCGCCCATGCCGTAGCCAAAGGCCACCAGCCACATCAGCGGCTCGGCGATATTGCCCACCAAACTGGGGATGGCCAGCTTGCGCCACACCAGCAGGTTGCGCAAGAAAACAGGCCAAAAGCGCAGGGACAAGACCGGCGCGCGCCACACGCTGGGGTTCGCAGTAGTACTCATCACGCGTCCTCCCTGATTTGACGTCCGGTGAGTTTGAGGAACAGGTCTTCCAGATTGGCCGGGCGGTGCAGGGTGCGCAACTGCGGGTACATCGCCAAGGCTTCGAGCAAACGGCGCGCGTCATCGGTGTAGAAAAAGACGGTTTCTCCGCTGACCTCTAGCCGTGCTGCCAGCGCTTTGAGTGGCGTATCGACCAGGGCCAGCGCACCCACGCCGTAAACTTCCACCACGTCGGGCTCCAGGTGCTGGGCAATCAGGGTGCGCGGTTGACCTTCGGCAATCTTTTTACCATGGTCCAGCACCAGCAAGCGGTTGCACAGGCGCTCGGCCTCGTCCATGAAGTGGGTGGTCAGCAAGATGGATTTGCCTTGTTGTAGCAGCACTTGCAGTCGCTCCCACATCAGATGCCGCGCTTGCGGGTCTAGCCCGGTGGTGGGCTCATCGAGCAGCAACAACTCGGGGTCATTCACCAGGGCGCGCGCCAGGCTCAGGCGTCGGCGCATGCCGCCGGAGAGCTGACCGGGTTTCACATCCGCTTTGTGCGACAGAGAAGCAAACTCCAGCAGCTGCGGGATGCGCGCGCGGATGGTGGTGTCGCTCATTCCGAAGTAGCGGCCATACACCAACAGGTTCTCTGCGCAGCTGAAATCCGGGTCCAGCGTGTCGAACTGGCTCACCACGCCCAGCCGCGCCTTGATGGGCAGCGCGTCTTGGGGCATGTGCCAGCTCTCATGCGATGCGTTAGTAGTGAGCCCGCCCGGGAAATCAAAACGGATGCTTCCAGCGTCAGGCACGGTCAGGCCCAGGCACATGCGAATGGTGGTGGTCTTGCCCGCGCCGTTGGGGCCAATCACGCCCAGGCATTCGCCCGGTGCGATTTCGAAAGAGACATCGTCCACCACGGGTGGGCCGGCGTAGTGCTT
>CANCDA010000115.1 GCA_947374705.1 Comamonadaceae bacterium
CACCCGGTGGAAATCATCAGCGTCGATTCGGCCCTGGTCTATCGCGGCATGGACATCGGCACGGCCAAGCCCAGCGCGGCGGAGCTGGCCACTGTGCCGCACCACCTGATCGACATCCGCGACCCCCTCAACGCCTACAGCGCCGCCGACTTCTGTAGAGACGCCACGCAGTTGATCGCCGAGATTCACGCCCGTGGCCACCTGCCGCTCTTGGTGGGCGGCACTATGCTGTACTTCAAAGCCCTGTTCGAGGGGCTGGACGATATGCCCAAGGCCGACGACAGCGTGCGCGCCCTGATTGAGGCAGAGGCGCAGGCCAGAGGCTGGGCCGCGATGCATGCCGAGCTGGCCCGCGTTGACGCTATCACCGCCGCCCGTTTGAACCCGGCGGACGCGCAGCGCATCCAGCGCGCTCTAGAGGTTTATCGCATTTCAGGTCAGCCCATGTCCACCCTGCACACGGTCAAAAAAAATGCAGATCACGCGAATAAAGATACCCTGCTGATCTCGCTAGAGCCCCAAGACCGCGCCTGGCTGCACACCCGCATTGCGCAACGCTTTGATGCCATGCTCTCGGGTGGTTTTTTGGATGAAGTTCGGGCCTTGCGCAAGCGGGGTGACTTGAACCCCGACTTGCCCGCGATGCGCTGCGTGGGGTATCGACAAGCTTGGGAGTACTTGGATTCGCACGAAGCACGAGGTCTGGACGCTCCGGCTGACCCCAAGGCACTCGCCGAGCTGCGCGACAAAGGCATCTTCGCCACACGCCAACTCGCCAAGCGCCAGCTCACCTGGCTGCGCTCCATGCCCCGGCGACGTGTGGTCGCGTGTAATGCGCCTGATGCGCTGCATCAAGTGCTGGCGCTAGCGCGTAAGCACTTGATTGCGCAAGGTGACGATGGTCGCGTCTGACTGAACGCAAAGCACCTTAGCGCACCAACAGCACCGGCACGCTGCAATGCGCCAACACTTGGGTGGCCACCGACCCCATGACCAAATTAGTCAGCGCGCCATGGCCATGTGAGCCCATCAGCACCAAGTCAAACTTGCCGCTCTCGGCCAATTTGGCAATGGATTCACCGGCAGGCCCGATCTTCCACTGGCTCTTGGCCAGGATGTTGTGCCGGGTCAGAAACTTGGAGGCCGGTGCCATGATTTTCTCCACCTCTGCCGCGTAATAGCTGTCCACAATGTCTTTGCCCAGTGCTGCACGCGCACGCGCGGGCAAAACGGGCTGAACAGTAAAGAGGGTGTAGTCATTGGCCGACGTGAACAACTCCTCATGCGTCGTTACGTAAGCCAACATTTTTTTGGTAAAGGCACTGCCGTCAACGGCCAGAAGAATTTTCATGATCTTGCACCTCGGTGTTGGGATGGTTTCAGTTTAGGCATCAACCAGACTGCTTCATTGATATGGATCAAACACATGCAGGTCTAGCCCTGCCTATCATGGCGTCATGAGCGTCAACATCACATTTCTCGGTGGTGCCAACACCGTCACCGGCTCCAAATACCTGATCAGCGATGGCCAGCACAACTTGTTGGTGGACTGCGGTCTGTTTCAAGGCTACAAGCAACTGCGTCTGCGCAACTGGACGCCGTTGCCCATCGTTCCCAACCAACTTGATGCCATCCTGCTGACCCACGCCCATCTGGATCACAGCGGCTACCTGCCGCTGCTAGCACGCGACGGCTTTGAGGGTCGCATCTTTGCCACACCCGGCACGCGCGCACTTTGTGGGATTTTGTTACCCGACAGCGGCCACATTCAGGAAGAAGACGCGGCCTTTGCCAACCGCCATGGCTTCTCCAAACACGCGCCCGCCTTGCCGCTGTACACGCGGCAAGATGCGCTGGATTGCCTGCCGCTGATCAGGGCCATCGACTACACACACACCTTCGAGCCAATCTCCGGCTGGCGCGCCACTTTCTCTCATGCGGGTCACATCCTCGGCGCGGCCAGCGTGTTGTTGGAAGTGGCGGGACGCCGCATTCTTTTTTCCGGCGATCTGGGGCGCACCGATGACCTCATCATGCAGCCGCCCGACCGGGCACCGCCCGCCGACACGGTATTGATTGAGTCCACTTATGGCGACCGTGAGCACCCACATGAAGACCTGCTGGCCGAGCTTGGCCCCGCCTTGGAACGCGTGTCGGCGCGCGGCGGCGTAGCGGTTGTGCCGGTATTTGCCGTGGGGCGAGCGCAGGCGGTGTTGCATGCGATTGCCGAACTCAAAGCCCAGGGCGACATCCCTAAATCGCTACCGGTTTTTCTGGACAGCCCCATGGCGATTCACACCACGCAACTGGTCGCGCAATACGCCGCGGAGTATCGGCTCAATAACCAACAGATCCATGCGCTGACCCATTGCGCCACGATGGTCAACACGCCCGATGAATCCAAAGCCCTGGCCAATCGCCATGGCCCCATGGTGATTTTGGCGGCCAGCGGCATGGCCACCGGCGGGCGCGTGCTGCACCACCTGGCCCACTATGCGGGTGACCACCGCAATATGATTCTATTGACAGGTTTTCAGGCCCCCGGCACACGTGGTGCCACACTGGCGTCGGGCTCAAAATCGGTTCGCATCCATGGCCGCGATGTGGCCGTGGCTGCCGAAGTGGTGCAACTGCAATCGGCCTCGGCCCATGCCGACGCGCAGCAATTGATGGCCTGGCTGCGCACCCTGCGAGAAGCGCCGGGGCAGGTCTATATCGTGCACGGCGAGATGGGGGCCTCGGACGAATTGCGCAAGCGCATCCAGCACGGGTTGGGCTGGCGAGCCCTGGTGCCTGAGCACGGCTCAACTTGGCCGACGTGAGTGAGGGCGCAGAACTTTAAGGACCTAGGGTTACGCACGGTTACCGCGCTTTTGTTTTCAAGCCTGAAAATCTGGCGTATGGGACTCAAACTTTTCCACATCACCGAATACGCGCAATCCGTATTTTTGTCACCCGAATCACAACGGGAGGCCACCCACCCAGGGGTCGTACTGCTGGTGGCAAGCGCATGGCTCAGCTTGGTGGGCAACTGGGCACTGTGGCGTGCCTTGTTCACGCTACCGGCGTTTTCTGCGGCCACGCCGTGGGGCTTGTTCATCACCTTGGGGCTGGTGGTGGCATGCCTGATTGGCCTGATCTTGACTGCGTTGAACTGGCATTTCACCCTCAAGCCCGCCCTCACGCTCGTGCTTTTGCTGGCGGCTTTGAACACGCATTTGCTGCTGACGCAAGACGGGTTTGTGGACAGCCCGCTACTCCAGCGCCTGGCACAAGACCCGCAAGAAGTGCTGCGCGCCGTGGGCAGTTGGCGTTTGTTTTTCACGCTGACGGTACTGGGCGCAGCGCCCGCCCTTTGGCTCTGGCGAACATCCATTCGCCGCATCACCTTGCTGCCCAACTTGGTTCAAAACATGGGTTTGATTTTGCTGCTGAGTGCTGTGTTGTTCGGCCTGTGGCTCAGCCAGCGACAAGCCTTGACTTCGCTGCTGGCCAGTCAACCCCGGTTTTTTGAATGGATCAATCCTCTGAACACCCTGCTGAGCCTGACAGCGTGGTTCAGACCGTAAATCAGGCCTGAATTTGGAGGCTTTAAAATCGGATTTTTGAGAGTCAATACCATGGATCCAGAAGTTCTAGTACAACTCCAGCGCTCACGATTGTTCAGGAATTTTGACTTGAAGTCGCTGGAAGCCGACTTGGTCTCTTGCCAAATCCTTACCCTGCCCAAAGACGCGGTTTTACTGCAGCCGGGCGTCCTCAACACCTCCCTTTATTTTGTCATTTCAGGTGAATTCATCGTCACCTTCGATCCCCTGGCTGTGGATGTCGTAGCCACCCTGCGTCCCTCGGACTGCATTGGCGAAGTCTCCTTTCTAGACCACAACCCACCCACCACCTATGTAATTGCGGCCGTCAACTCCAGAGTATTGGTGTGTCCGGAAGCGCACATGTGGAAAATGCTCAAACGGGAAACAGAATTTCCCTTCAACATGCTGGAGTTACTGGTCGAGCGCTTTCGCGAAAAAAACGAACTGCTCAAAACGGGTTTGGCCCGCGTGCGGCACTTTCAGGTGCGCTCGGAAATTGACGCACTCACCGGCATCTACAACCGCAGCTGGTGCGACGAAGTCTTCCCCCATCAAATGGATTTGTGCGAGCGCCTGGGTCAACCCGTCTGCGTGGCCATGCTGGACATGGATCACTTCAAACAGGTCAACGACCACTATGGACACCCTGCGGGCGATGCCGTGCTACGCAAGGCCGCCACGCTCATTCGTGACCAGCTCCGCGTGACCGACCTGACCGCGCGTTATGGTGGCGAAGAGTTCATTGTGATGCTCCCCGCCACCCCCTCACATGAAGTGATGGACAAGCTCAATGCGGTGCGCGAGCATATCCAAAACACACCGTTTGAATTGCCCGACGGCCGAAGCATTCAATGCACGGTTTCCATTGGCGTGGTGGCGTGGCGCGCAGGTCTGAATCTGCACGCACTGGTCAGCTTGGCCGATGAAGCGCTTTACCAAGCCAAACACCAGGGGCGAAATCAAGTGGTGCTGGCACAGAATGCGCTGACTCAGCGTCCGTCATTGAGCGCCAGCAAGCGGTGACGCACCTCGTCTAACTCGCGCCGCAGCCGTGCCACCAGAGCAGCTGTGCTTTGAATTTCATTGATCGCACCAATGCCTTGGCCGCAACCCCAGATGTCTTTCCAGGCTTTCTTGGCATCGCCACCAAAATTCATCTTGCTCGGATCACTCTCGGGCAGGTTGGCCGGGTCTAAGCCTGCTGCACGGATGCTGGGGGCTAAGTAGTTGCCGTGCACGCCGGTGAAGAGGCTGCTGTACACGATGTCGTCGGAGTTGCAGTCCACCACCGCCTGTTTGTAGTCATCGGCTGCGCGCGCTTCTTCGGTGGCAATGAAGGCCGAGCCGATGTAGGCAAAGTCAGCCCCACAAGCCTGTGCGGCCAACACCGCGCCGCCGGTGGCAATGGCACCACTCAAAGCCAGCGGGCCATCAAACCACTGGCGAATTTCCTGAATCAAGGCAAACGGACTCTTGACACCGGCATGGCCCCCGGCCCCGGCGGCCACGGCGATCAGACCGTCAGCGCCTTTTTCAATCGCCTTGTGGGCAAACTTGTTGTTGATGATGTCGTGCAGCACCACGCCGCCATAGCTGTGAGCAGCCTGGTTGATTTCTTCCCGCGCGCCCAGGGAGGTGATGATGACTGGCACTTTGTACTTCACGCACAGGGCCATGTCGTGCTCCAACCGGTCGTTGGACTTGTGCACGATCTGGTTGATGGCGAAGGGGGCGGCGGGCTGATCGGGGTGGGCTTGGTTCCACGCCGCCAGCGCCTCGGTGATCTCGGCCAGCCACTCGTCGAGTTGCGACGCAGGGCGCGCATTGAGCGCGGGCATGGCCCCCAGCACGCCAGACGTGCACTGCGCAATCACCAGCTTGGGCGTGCTGATGATGAACATCGGCGAGCCGATGATGGGTAGGGGCAGATTTTGAAGCGTGGGGGGGAGTTTTGACATCAGAATGCATCCAACGCCAGGGCCGTCACGCTGTGGGCACCATCGACAATGCTGTCGCGCAAACCGGGCACTTTGATCAGGATGTGGTCGGCATAAAACCGGGCGGTGACGATCTTGGCTTGCATGAAGGCGACGTCTTCCCCCTTCGCCAGTGCGTCCTGCGCGGCCAGCAGCGCACGCGCCATCTGCCATCCGGCCATCAGGTTGCCCGCCAGCATGAGATAGGGCACGCTGCCTGCAAAGACGGCGTTGGGGCTGGCCTTCGTATTGCCTGCAACGAACTCAACCACCTCCACAAAGGCGGCGCGCGCTGTGTCCAGCCGCTTGACCATCACCAAGGCGTCCGCCCCGCCCTGCTGTTTCAAGTCGGCCACGGTTTTTTCAATCTGCTGCGCAATGGCTTTAGCCGTTTGACCCCCATCACGGGCAGTCTTGCGACCCACCAAGTCATTGGCCTGGATGGCGGTCGTGCCCTCATAAATCGTCAAAATTTTGGAATCACGGTAGTGCTGTGCTGCACCGGTTTCCTCAATGAAGCCCATGCCGCCGTGCACTTGCACGCCGAGTGACGTCACCTCTTGGCTCATCTCGGTGCTAAAGCCTTTGACCAGCGGCACCAGGTAGTCATAGAAGGCCTGATTTTGCTGGCGCGCTGCCGCATCCGGGTGGTGATGGGCGGCATCAAACGCAGCGGCAGTCACCGTGGCCATGGCGCGGCAACCTTCGGTGTAGGCGCGCATGGTCATGAGCATGCGGCGCACGTCGGGGTGGTGAATGATGGGCGCGGCGGTTTTCATGGAACCATCCACCGGGCGACTTTGCACGCGGTCTTTGGCAAACTGCGCGGCCTGTTGGTAGGAACGTTCGGCCACCGCAATCCCCTGCACGCCCACCGCAAAGCGGGCCGCATTCATCATGATGAACATGTACTCCAGGCCACGGTTCTCTTCGCCCACGACGTAACCCACGGCGCCCCCGTTGTCACCGTACTGCAACACAGCGGTTGGCGATGCCTTGATGCCCAACTTGTGCTCAATGCTGACGCAATGCACATCGTTGCGCGCGCCCAGACTGCCATCTTTGTTGACCAGCACCTTGGGCACGAGAAAGAGCGAGATGCCTTTAACGCCTTCGGGTGCACCCACCACCCGCGCCAGCACCGGGTGAATGATGTTGGGGGTGTAGTCGTGCTCGCCGTAGGTGATGAAAATCTTGGTGCCAAACAGCTTGTAGCTGCCGTCAGGCTGCGGCTCGGCGCGGGTGCGCACGGCGGCCAAGTCGCTACCGGCCTGCGGCTCGGTCAGGTTCATGGTGCCGGTCCACTCGCCGCTGACAAGTTTCTCCAGATAAGTGGCTTTGAGCTCGTCTGAGGCGGCGGTGAGCATGGCTTCAATCGCGCCGTCGGTCAGCATGGGGCACAGGGCAAAGCTCAGGTTGGCGCTTTGCACCATCTCGCCGCACAGTGAGCCAATGGTTTTGGGTAAGCCTTGGCCACCCCAATCAGCCGGGTGCTGCAAACCCTGCCAGCCACCCTCCACGTACTGCTTGTAGGCGTCTTTAAAGCCTTTGGCGGTGGTGACCTGGCCGTCTTTGAACCAAGAGGGGTTTCGGTCGCCCTCCACGTTCAGCGGGGCAACGACTTGCTCGCTGAACTTGGCGCATTCTTCCAGCACGGCTTGTGCAGTGTCCAAACCAGCGTCTTCAAAGCCGGGGAGTTGGGCAATCTGCTCTAGGCCTGCGAGATGTTGCAGGTCAAACAGCATGTCTTTGATGGGGGCGACGTAACTCATTTTTTATCTCCAAAGCGATGAACCAGAACCGCCTATTACACCCCCCCACCCCTAACGCTTGGCTTACAGCGCGGCAATCAACTCCGGCACAGCCACAAACAAATCAGCCTCCAGCCCATAGTCAGCCACGCTGAAGATCGGAGCTTCGGGGTCTTTGTTGATGGCCACAATCACCTTGGAGTCCTTCATGCCCGCCAGGTGCTGAATCGCACCACTGATGCCGCAAGCGATGTAGAGCTGCGGGGCGACGATCTTGCCGGTCTGGCCCACTTGCCAGTCGTTGGGCGCGTAGCCTGCGTCCACCGCAGCCCGGCTGGCCCCCAGGGCCGCACCGAGCTTGTCGGCCAGCGGGGTCATGACTTCATTGAACTTGTCGCTGCTGCCCAAGGCCCGACCACCGGAGACGATGATCTTGGCGGCGGTGAGTTCGGGGCGGTCGTT
>CANCDA010000116.1 GCA_947374705.1 Comamonadaceae bacterium
AATCCACTGGCCGGTGGCGACATGCCAAAAGGTATCACCGTCGTTGAGCAAGCCGGAACCTGCATAAAACACATAGAGATAAACCAGCACGCCGACGATGAGCGGCCAAGAAAACAGCCAATTGATTGGGCTGACCGGGCGCGAGGGGCTGTCTAGGCTGGCTGCTGCTTCGGGCTGCATACGGTTCACTCTACCGTATTTCCCTCTGTGAAGACAGTGTTTTTAAAGGACGTGTTGAACAGCCTAAACTGGTTTATTCAAGCGTTTATCAAGTGGACAGTGTGCTCAGCAGCTCGGTCTCGATCTCAATCTGCGTGCGGTTGTTTTGCAGTGCCGCGCCGTCGATCAGAAAAGTGTCGTCCACCCGCTCGCCCAGGGTGTTGATTTTGGCCAGTTGCAGGTTGATGCGGTGACGGGCTAGCACGCGTGCTACGTTGTAGAGCAAACCAGCTTGGTCGCTGGCAGAGATGCTGAGCAGCCAGCGCTGGCCTTTTTCATCGGGTTTGAGGCTCACGCGCGGCACGATGGGAAAGCTCTTGACCCGGCGTGAGACGCGCCCTCGGCTCGGGGTGGGCAGTGGGCCATCCGCTGCAATGGCCTGCGCCAATTCGGTCTCGATCATGCTGGTGAGCTCCTGGTAGTGCTCGGGCTGAATCGAGGTCACCACCTGGAAGGTGTCCAGCGCATAGCCATTGAGGGCGGTGTGAATGCGGGCATCCAAAAGGCTGTAGCCGCCATGGTCAAAATAACCACAGATGCGGGCAAACAGGTCGGGCTGGTCTTTGGTATAGACCAGTACCTGAAGCCCTTCACCCACCAGCGATCGACGCGCCCGCACGATGACGTGGTCGGTGCCCACCTCGCGCGAGAGTTGGCGCGTGTGCCAGGCGATGTCGGCGGCATCGTGGCGCATGAAATAACTCACGTCCAAAGTGGCCCAGAGTTTTTTTTGCGCCTCAAAGGGCAGTGCGTGCAGCGCCAGGTTGATCAGGGCCTCGCGTTTGCGTGCTTCCACTTCGGCATCGGGCGAAGGGGCATGGCCACCCAGCGTGCGCAGGGTGAGGCGGTACAGGTCTTCCAGCAGCTTGCCCTTCCAGGCGTTCCATACTTTGGGTGAGGTGCCGCGTATGTCGGCTACGGTCAGCAGGTACAGCGCCGTGAGGTAACGCTCGTTGCCCACACGCTGGGCAAAGTCGGCAATCACATCGGGGTCGCTCAGGTCGGATTTCTGGGCGATGCGGCTCATGCTCAGGTGCTCTCGCACTAAAAATTCGATCAGTTTGGCGTCTTCGCGATCAATGCCGTGTTGACGGCAAAAGCGACGCGCCTCGCCCACGCCCAGTTCGGAGTGGTCGCCCCCGCGCCCCTTGGCGATGTCGTGGAACAGCGCGGCGGTGAAGAAAATCCACGGCTTGTCCCAGCCTGCGGCGAGTTGCGAGCAAAACGGGTACTCATGCGCGTGCTCGGCCATGAAGAAGCGCCGCACATTGCGCAGCACCATCAGGATGTGCTGGTCCACCGTATAGACGTGGAACAAGTCGTGTTGCATCTGGCCCACGATGCGGCGAAACGCCCACAGGTAGCGCCCCAGCACCGAGGTCTGGTTCATCAGGCGCATGGCGTGGGTGATGCCTTGGCGCTGCATCAGGATTTTTTTGAAGGTGTCCCGGTTCACCGGGTCGTTGCGAAATTGGGCGTCCATCACCGTGCGCGCGTTGTACAGGGCGCGCAGTGTGCGGGCGGACAGACCCTTGGCGCCGCTGGTGGTCTGGAAGAGCAAAAAGGTTTCCAGAATGGCTTGGGGTTCGCGCTGGTACAGGTCGTCGCTGCTGACTTCAATCAGCCCGTCTTTGTCGCTAAAGCGCGCGTTGATGGCTTGCGGTTGTTGGCTGGACGGGTTGATGCGCTCTTCGATATTGAGCAACAAAATCTGGTTGAGCTGCACCACCGCCTTGGCGGCCCAGTAATAGCGGCGCATCAGGGCCTCGCTGGCGCGGGCCATGGGCTTGCCGTCACCGGTGGAAACTGTGGTGAAGCCGAAGGATTCTGCGATGGCCGTTTGCAAGTCGAATACCAGCCGGTCTTCGCGCCGCTTGGCGATCAGGTGCAGGCGGGTACGAATCAAGCGCAGTGTCGCTTCGTTGCGCTTGAGCTGGCGCACCTCAAACGCGGTGGCGATGCCGTTGCGCGCCAGCGCATCCCAGGTGTGGCCCAGGCCCGCCGCTTGCGCCACCCACAGGATGATTTGCAGATCGCGCAGGCCACCGGGGGATTCCTTGCAGTTCGGCTCTAGCGCGTAGGGCGTATCTTCAAATTTGCTGTGGCGCTGGTGCATCTCCAGCGTTTTTGCCACGAAGAAGGCCTTAGGGTCGATAGCCGTTTTGAACTGTTCGCAAAACGCCTGGTAAAGCGGTGCGTGGCCGGTCACCAGGCGCGACTCCAGCAAAGCCGTCTGGACGGTGACATCTTTGGCGGCCTCGCTCAGGCATTCGCTCAAAGAGCGCACGCTGGAGCCGATCTCCAGGCCTGCGTCCCAGCAACTGGTGATGAAGGTCTCGATCCGGGTTTTCAGGTCTGCGTCTCGCTCGGGGGACTGGGCATCGGGTAGCAGCAGCAAGACGTCGATGTCGGAGTAGGGGAACAACTCATTTCGACCATAGCCACCCACCGCCACCAGGGCCAAGCTTGAATCGAAACCGGCCATCTGCCACAAAGACTTGAGCGTGTCGTCGCTCAATTTTGAGAGTTGGTGCAGCGCGGAACGCACCGCGCGGGTGGACGCCCCGCCGCTGGCTGCTGTATCGAAAAGCGCTGATTTTTGAGCGCGGTAGTGGTCGCGGATGGAAGTAAGAGTCACGGCCTGATCCGCCATGCTTCAGGCCGTCACAAAGGCGGGCGTGGGTGGGCTGCCGGCAGAGAGCGTCAGCACCTCATAGCCTGTGGGTGTGACCAGAATGGTGTGCTCCCACTGGGCGGAGAGCGAGCGGTCTTTGGTGACGATGGTCCAGCCGTCACCGGCTTCTCGAATGTCACGCTTGCCCGCGTTGATCATGGGCTCGATGGTGAAGGTCATGCCCACCTTGAGTTCGTCCAGCGTACCGGGCTTGCCGTAGTGCAGCACCTGGGGTTCTTCATGAAAGCCCAGGCCAATGCCGTGGCCGCAGAACTCACGCACGATGCTGAAGCCGTTGCTTTCGGCAAACTTCTGGATCGCCCAGCCGATGTCACCCAGGTGGATGCCGGGTTTGACCATGCGGATGCCGTGCCACATGGCGTCATAGGTCATGGCGCACAGGCGTTTGGCGGCAATGGAGGCGTCACCCACCGCAAACATGCGGCTGGTGTCACCATGCCAGCCGTCTTTGATGACGGTGATGTCGATGTTGACGATGTCGCCTTTTTTCAGCATCTTGTCACTCGGGATGCCGTGGCACACCTGGTGGTTGATGGAGGTGCAGATGGACTTGGGGTAGGGCTTGTAGCCCGAGGGCGCGTAGTTCAAGGGGGCAGGAATGGCGCCTTGCACCTGCGTGATGTAGTCGTGGGCCAGTTTGTCCAGCGCGTCGGTGGTGATGCCGGGTTTGACATGCGGGGTGAGGAAATCCAGCACTTCAGAGGCCAAGCGGCCCGCGATTCGCATGCCTGCAATGCCTTGTTCGTCTTTGTAGGTGATAGTCATGGGTGGATTATCCCATCGCGGATTCAGCCTTGTGTTCAGGCGGGTCGGCGGGCTCGGTCATGCGAGCGCAAAGCGCTGAGGTGGCGCGCCAAAGAGGCCGGTAGGGGCCAGGGCTCACCCCCCATTTGAGCGGCCAGTAACTCGGCGCACAAGACGGCATAACTCAAGCCGCGTGAACCCATGGCGGCGCTGATCCACAGGCGGGGTGAAGCGCTGGCGTCCAAGGGGCCGACCACGGGCAGCCGATCTGGGGTGACGCAGCGCGTGCCTTGCCAGGCTTGCACCTCGCCAGTGGCAAATGCGGGGGCTAGGGCTTGCGCGGCTTCGGGGAGCAGCGTGCGTAGTTTGTCGAAGTTGGTTTGGTGATGCAGCGACAGCGGCGCGTTGATGAGTTCGCCTGTTTCGTAGGTGGCCCCGGCATACCAGGCCATGCGGTCAGTGGCATTTTCTGGTTCATCGCCCATGGGGATGTTGCAAATCAAACTCCCCAGGCCGTTGACGGGAAACGCAGGCAAGGCGTTGGTTTGCTCGGGCCGTTGCATATCCCAGGACAAGACACCGCGAATGCCTTGCAGTGCGGGGAGGTGGGCCAGGTTGGGCGCAAGTTCGGGCGCAGTCATTCGTAAATCATCGAGCAGGGCTTGCGCGCCCCAGCCATTGGCAAAAACGACGTGGCTGGCCTGGGCCAGCGCTTGCCCTGCGGCGTTGTACAAGACCCAAACATCAGCTTCACGCCGCACAGCGGCCACCGGGGCGTTGGGCACAAAGCGAATCCCTTTTTGCGCCAGCCAAGCTTGCACGAGTTGGGCGGGTTTGATCCAACCGGCTTGGGAATGCCAGAGCGTGGAGACGCCAATCTCTCGGTGTTCCAGCACGCCGCTCATGGCCCAATCGTGGCCCGATTTCAGCAGGGTTTTCGCCTGCTGCAAGCTCATGCGGATGCCGCTGCGGGAGAGTTGCGAGCGTGGGTTGTCGTCTGCGGAGACATGCGGTGCCATCAGCCCCACTGGCAAGCCGGAAGCGCCTGCTGCGGGTGCGGCGGCTGCATCCAGCACCTGCACCAGCCAGCCGCGCCGGGCCAGGGCGGCGGCCACGCTGGCACCGGCCAGGCCGGCACCCACCACGACGCAGTCGGATGGGGGCGATGGCTGCATAGCGCGTGCCAGATCAGGGTTGCGAGTGGTTTTAAGTTCCCAGCTTGGATCGTAGAGCCACTGATTTGATGCCCCGTTGCTTGCCGACTTAAAGCCGCATTGCGTCAGCCACGCGGACTGTGGGGGGCTTTGTGCTTGCGCTGTCACCACCAACGTGCCACGACGGCAGCAGCGAGTCAGTGCTTTGAGGGTCCAGCGAACGGCTTCTGCGGCTGGTTTGGGTGTGTCCCAAACAACAGAATCCGCTGCAAATTGTTGTTCCCGCAACAGGGTTTGTGTGTCGCCCACGCACAGGGTGAGCAACACGCGACCTTCGTTCAAGCTGATGCGGTGAAAACCCGTGTCAAGGCCCTGGCATTCTTGGGCTAAAACCTGCGCCAGCGTGTGCAGTTCATGGTGGGGGGCTGCGGCCTGCAGGATGGCATCCACAGACGGCGGGTGCTCGCACAGGGCAACGTAGTGCAGGATGTGGGGGCGTTGGGGATCAGAGCGCCAAGCCTGCCAAGTGTCTAAGAACCTCAGGCCTTGATGGAAGTCTGTGTCCAGAACGCGCCAAGCCGACTTGTCGCGCCACGCCTGCGGCAGGCCACAGCCCTGCAACAGGTGCTGTGACGCTGACTCAAGCATGCGGGAAAGTCGCTAAACGCTCAGGCGTAGTTTCAGACGAGGTTTTAGGCGCTGGGGGGGACGTAGCCCTGCGCTTGATCGGCACCGGCACCGAAGAAGTGGTTCTCCATCTGACGAGCCAGGTACTGGCGTGCACGTGCGTCGGCCAGATTCAAGCGGTTCTCATTCACCAGCATGGTCTGGTGCTTCAGCCAGGCGGCCCATGCTTCTTTGCTGACGTTTTCCCACAAGCGTTTGCCGAGTTCACCGGGGTAGGGGGGGAAGTCGAGTCCCTCAGCTTCTTTGCCGAGTTTGATGCAGTTCACCATGCGTGCCATGAGTTCAATTCCTTAATGAGGTGGGATGCGTGGAGGGCAGAGCTAGGCTAAGCTAGAGCCTGTCCTGTCACGTTTCATTAATTGTCGCTGGTTTTTGGAGAGCCCCTTGCTCCATGCGGGTGAGACCAGCGAAGTTTTACCAAGGAAGCCAAGTGTTGAGTCGTTTACGTGTGCGTGAAGTCATGATGGCCATTGCTGTAGTGAGCTTAGGCTTGTTGGGTTTTGGTTTGTATTTGCAACATGGGGTCGGGCTGGAGCCTTGCCCCATGTGCATTGTTCAGCGCTATGCCTTGAGTTTGATCGTCTTCATGGCCGCCCTGCTGGCTGTTTTGAACCATCGGCTCATTCACCTGGTCGGTACTGGCCTGGTGATGGTGATGGCGGGGTTTGGCGCATTTGTGGCCGCACGGCAAAGCTGGTTGCAGTGGTATCCGCCGGAGGTGGCGTCGTGCGGGCGTGACTTTTACGGCATGATTGAAATGTTCCCCTTGCAGCGGGCCATTCCCATGATTTTCAAGGGCAGTGGCGACTGCGCCAAGGTGGACTGGACCTTTCTTGGCGGCTCTATCGCGAACTGGTCGTTTGTGTGGTTTTGCGCCATAGCGCTGGTGGCGCTGGTGCTGCTGGGGCGGCAATTGCGAAATTGGGTGAAGTGACATGAACAATCAACCAATGCTGCAAGCCACCCATCATTCGCTTGCAGCTTTTCCACTCGACCGCTGGTGGGTAGCGGGCTTCTCTTGGGAGCTCAAAGACAAACCCTTGGCCCGCACCCTGCTGAGCCGTGCGGTGGTGCTGTACCGAACGCCTGACGGCGTGGTGGCCGCGCTGGAAGACCGTTGCTGCCACAAGGAACTACCTCTGTCGTGTGGCGTGATTGAAGCGCGCGGCCTGCGCTGCGGCTACCACGGGCTGCTGTTCAACACCGAGGGCAAGTGCATTGAAGTGCCGGGGCAAGAGCGCATCCCGGATCGGGCCCGTGTGCCCTCGTACCCCTTGCGTGAACGCGATCAGATTCTCTGGATATGGATCGGCTCCAACCCTGACTCACAACCCGACACAGAGCCGCCCAGCTACCCTGTGCACAACGACCCGCGCTACAAATTTGGTGGCGACAGTTTTCACTACGACGCACCCTACCAACTGATCCACGACAACCTGCTGGACTTGAGCCACCTGGGCTATGTCCATGCCAAAACCATCGGTGGCAACCCGAGCCTGCACATGAACGCTGTCGTGAAGGTCGAGGGCAGTGGCGACCATGTGCGCGTGGTACGCCTCATGCCCAATAGCAGCCCGCCACCCACCTACAGCGCGGCCTGGCCCTTTGGCACGCCGGGCATTGACCGCTGGCAGGAGATTGACTTCAAGGTGTCCCATGTGGAGATTTGGACCGGTGCGATGGACGTGGGCAGTGGCGATTTGAGCGACCCGAAACGCGAGGGTTTTCACATGCGCGGTTTTCACGGCGTCACGCCTGAGACGGCGACCAGTGCCCACTACTTTTGGACCATCGCCACCAACCCGCACCCGGACAAGCAGGATGTGACGCAGCTGGTGGTGAACCAGACCGCACAGACTTTTGAAGAAGACAAAGTGCTGATTGAAAACCAGTGGCAAAACCAATGTCGCTTCCCGGTGCGTGCCCAAATTGACATCCATGTGGACGCTGGGCCCAACCGGGCGCGACGGGTGATTGAGCGCTTGGTGTCTGGCGCAGTGCCCAAATAATTAACGAGGAGAAATTTGCCATGAACATGAATGCAATGAAGTCCATCACTTTGAAAATTTGCTTGAGTACAGGCATGTTGCTGACCGCTTTAGCCACGGCGTACGCAGGCGAGATCAAGGTCATCAGCTCCGTCGGGGTGAAGGCCGCTCTGGAGCAGCTCAAACCAGAGTTTGAGCGCATCACGTCGCACAAGCTCACGCTGCTGCTGGGCAGCGCGGTGCCGCTCAAGCGCCAAATTGACGCAGGCGAG
>CANCDA010000117.1 GCA_947374705.1 Comamonadaceae bacterium
ACCGTGACGGGGATGCCCTTGCGAATCAAGTCGCTGGCAATGTCGGCCTGCAAATCGGAGAAACCAAACACGCAGTCCGGCTGCAAGGCCACGATCTGCTCGATCTTGGCGCTCAGAAAAGCGCTGATCTTGGGTTTTTCCTCACGCGCCCGGCGCGGGCGCACGGTATAGCCGGAGATGCCCACGATGCGGCGCTCTTCACCCAACAAATAGAGCCACTCGGTCGTCTCCTCGGTCAGGCAGGCGATGCGCTGGGGACCCAGGGCTTCCCGTGTTAGCAGGCTCATGTGTGCGCCTCGATCTGGGTCTGGAAGATGCGCGCCACCGCCGTCGGGCTGGACGCGAACCAGGCATGGAAGTAGGTCGCCCAGACCGAGCCCTGCACGTACACCGCCTCGCCCTCATGACCGATGATTTCGACCCCAGGGCGCGTCGTGCGGGCATGGGCTGCCAAGGGCGTCTCGCAGGTGGAGTAATGGAAGGTGTGGCCGCGCAAGGTCTGATCGTCCAGCGTCAATTGCTGCGGCCCCAAAGCCGATAGGCGCTTTTGCATGGTGACCTTGCCCGGCAGCAGGCCCCACATCGAGTGCGATACGCCGTCTTGCGCTACAAGCTCTTCAAACAAACTCATCATGCCGCCGCACTCGGCCCACAGCGGTTTGCCCAAAACGACATGAGCGTGCAGACTGTCACGCAGGCCGTGGTTGACCGCAAGACGTGCCGCGTGCAACTCCGGGTAGCCGCCGGGCAGCCAGACCGCGTCGCAGGGGGGCAAGGCGTTGTCGGCCAGTGGGGAAAAGTAAACCACGCTCGCACCGAGTTGTTGCAGGCAGTCGATGTTGGCGGCGTAGATGAAGCAAAAAGCGGCATCGCGGGCTACGGCGATGGTGAGGTCTTGTAGGGGGCAGTCTTGCGAGGCGGCCTCAGTGACCGCAGCCGGTGCAAACGCCACAGACCAGCGGTGCCAGTCGTCCAGGCTCATCTGCCCCAAGACGGTGGTGGCCAGTGCATCCGCAGCAGCGTCCAGGCGCTGCATGGCGTCGGTCAGTTCTGTCGCAGCCACCAGGCCCAAATGGCGCTCGGGCAGGGTCAGGGCTGGGTTGCGCATCAGCGCGCCCAACCATTGCTCGGGCTCACGCAGGCTGTTTTGCAACATCCCAGCATGGCGTTCACTGGCCACGCGATTGGCCAACACACCGGCCATGCGCAGACCAGGGCGGTAGTGTTGCAGGCCATAAGCTAAGGCACCAAACGTACCAGCCATGGCCGAGGCATCGACCACGGCCAAAACCGGCAAGTCAAAGCGCTGCGCCAGATCGGCGGCACTGGGTTCGCCGTCGAACAGGCCCATCACACCCTCAATCAAAATCAAATCGGCTTCTTGCGCGGCCTTCGCCAGGCGTGCGCGGCAGTCGGCCTCGCCGGTCATCCATAAATCGAGCTGATGCACCGGCGCACCGCTGGCCAGCGTGTGCCAGAAGGGGTCGAGAAAATCAGGCCCGCACTTGAACACCCGCACGTGCCGCCCTTGGCGTGTGTGCAAACGCGCCAGCGCGGCGGTGACCGTGGTCTTGCCTTGGCCGGAGGCCGGGGCGGCAATGAGGACGGCGGGACAATGGTGGGTGGGTGGGGTCATGGGTTTCATTTTGCAGCGGATGGCTGTGGCTCCCACTTCAGGCCCACGTACAGCGTGCGACCGGGGGTGGCGTAGGTGTTGGCCAACTGGTAGGCCACGTCGGTGGCGTTGTCCACACGCACCAGCGCCGTCCAATCTTTGGCCACACGGGTCTGGGCGTGCAGGTTAAGCAGCACATAACCGGGCAGCGCGATGGTGTTGGCCGTGTCGTCATAACGCAGGCCCGAGAGTTGTGTGTCCGCCCCCAGCGACCAGCCGCTGATGCGGGTGCTGACGCCCAGCGTGGCGTGCTGATTGGCGCGTCGTGTGAGCATCTTGCCGGTGATGCTATCCCGTGGGTCTTGCACGTCGAGCGAAGCCCGCAACGCCACATCGCCCATGCGATGTTGGCCTGAGAGCGTCACGCCCAGATACTCGGCTTGCGCGGTGTTGAAGTAGCAGCCCGGAGTGGCACCAATTTTGGGTGGCGTGTTGCTCAGACAGGTGCCTTGGTTGCTGACAAAAGTAAGAAGGTTGCTGACCGCGTTGCGATAAGCGACGATGCCCCAACTGCTGGCCCCGTCGGTGTAGCGCACGCCAACCTCAGTATTGCGGCTGGTCTCGGGCTGTAAAGTCGCCACGCCATTGATGCCGAAACGCTGGAACAAGGTGGGTGCCCGAAACGCCGTACCAACTGAGGCGGTGGCACGCCACTGTGGCGTCAAAGCAAAACCATAGGCCGCACTGCCCGTGTTTTGCGTTCCAAATTCGCTGTCCTGATCTTGCCGTGCATTGAGCTGCACGGTATGCACAGGGCTGGTCCAGCCATAGCCCAAGGCCAGCGCATCTTGTGATCGATCCCGGTTGATGCCCGCATTTTCCAACTGATCGACCTTGCGCTCCAAGGCGGCAGTCAGCAGTTGCTTGCCTAGGCGGAATTCGTTCTGGAAAAGGTAGCCATTCAGGTGCGTGAGCGACAGAAATGGCGATGGCCGAGTCTCATAACGGTCACGCGAGTCGGTGATGCTGATGCGCGTGCTGTAGATGTCGCTCCACTGCGCGCGCCAATTCAAACCCAGGGTTTGTAGCGAACGCAGATTGCGGTCGTCCTGGTTCAGTGTGGCTGCGGAGTCGTATTGGGAGTTCAGGTCGCTGGACAAGGCCGTAGCCTCCAAGCGGTGCGCGGGGCTGAGCTGAAAACCCATGCGGGCATTGAACGACTGCTGGGTATAGCCATCTGTATCCGGGTTTTGAGCGGGAACGGCCGTGGGGCGCGCATTAAAACCGTCGCTGGACTGGCGGGCCAAGCCCAGTGAGTAGTCGATGGGACCATCAGAGCCGCTGAAACCTGCCTCGATTTTTTGCGTGCCATAGGTGCCAAAACCTAGGCCGACAAACGGGGTAAATGCACCCTCCCCCCGTTTGGTGAAAATCTGGATCACGCCACTGAGCGCATCCGAACCATAGACCGCGCCTGCTGGCCCACGCAGGACTTCAATCCGGTCAATTTGCGCCAGTGGAATGTTCTCCCAGGTCGCGCCACCGGTCGATTGCGAATCAATCCGCACGCCATCGACAAACACTGCCGTGAAGCGTGATTCCGACCCGCGCACAAATAAGTTGGTGGCCGAGCCAGGGCCGCCACTGCGGGACATCTCAATACCCGGCACACGGGCCAAGACTTCGGCCAAGCCAACCGCACCACTGCGCTCGATGGTGTCGCGGTCAAGGATGCTGACATCGGCCACCAGATGGCTCAAGGGCTGGGGCACACGGGTAGCGGTGACCACCGTCTCTATCACTTCGGTCGTGCTTTGGCTATGCGCCAACAACGGAAACACCGAGATCAAAGCGAGAGGGAGCACGGCCAGGCGCGCACGGGATAGAGAAGGTTTCATGAATCAAAAGCATCAACAAGAGCCCTCGCCGTCTTCCCCGACAGCGCTTGAGCGGCACGGCTTCATGACGGACATGAAGCCACTTTGTTGGCCGGTATCCGGGCTGGTGGAGCGACCTTCATCGCCTTCCCAGGTACTTGTTCAAGGCACCCAGTGGCTGATTGATGAAAGCGGAATCGTGAGATTCGTCCACTGACCGTTGCGGGGGCAGCGCAGGTGAGGCACTTGAGCTGCTGTGAGCAACTCGACCCTCCTGCTTCCCGTTGAACTGCGGCGTGTGAACCACACCGCGAGCACCAACAACGCTGATTTTACGTTGGCTTACTTGCGTAAACCCTACAATGCACCTGCTATGTCTCACCCACATCCCATCGAACAAATTGCCGAGCGCGTGGATCGGCTGCTGCTTCGTCATGAAGAACTACAGCGCACCAACGCCTTGCTGGCCGAACAAGTGGCAACACTCACAGGCGAGCGAGATTCGCTCAAGTCCCGCCTGAGTGCGGCACGCGCTCGGGTGGACGCCTTGCTGGAGCGTTTGTCTGCGCCCACGAATTCGGCCTCTGATAAAGGCAACGCATGAAGCAGCTCGAAGTTCAAATCATGGGGCAAAGCTACCTGCTGGGCTGCCCCGAAGGCGGCGAGTCCCGCTTGCTGGAGGCGGTGGAGCGGGTGGACACCGCCATGTGCAAAATCCGCGACAACGGCAAGATCAAGGCCCGTGACCGCATAGCCGTTCTGGCTTCGCTGAATTTGGCGTTCGATCTGGCGCAGCGCGACCAACAAACACTGACGCCGGCATCGACTTCGCCCCCCTCAACTGGCTTGGGCGATGACGCGACACCCGCACAGCACGCGCTGCTGACGGCGCTTGTACAGCGCCTGGACGTGGCTTTGGGCGAAGACGGCCAGCTCATTTAGTGTCTTCTTTAGCACTTCAGATTCAAGGTCGATTTCAAGGGGTTACAAGGCCTACAATCCACCCTGTCTGCAATGCCACTGGGCTTTAAATTCCTAGAACCAATGCTCTTTGAGCCAGGGCTTGGAACATCGCCTGGCAGGTGTGATCATCTCGCGTTAGATGAACCCGAAGCCTTAGCTGACCTCGCCCACCTGAACCCCGGTTCAGGATGCGGCCCGGTGGCAATTGCAGACACCTTATAAAAACCAAACGAGACGGCCCGAGAGCGGGATCCCTAACTGCTGCGAATCCCCAAGATGATCGAACCTCTGCTGATCGCTGAACTGGCCCTGATGGGCGCTTGTGCCGGTTTTCTGGCGGGTTTGATCGGCATTGGCGGGGGCATGATCATGGTGCCGTTCTTGTCCTTTGTGCTGACCGCCAAGGGTTTTCCCGCGGAATATATCCTCAAGATGGGCGTGGCCACCTCGCTGGCGACGATCTGCTTTACCTCTTTGTCATCGGTTCGGGCGCATCACCAACGCGGTGCTGTGCTGTGGCCCGTGGTGAAACTGTTTGCGCCCGGTATTTTGCTGGGCTCGCTCATTGGCGCACAGATTGCCGTGGCCATGCCAACCAAAGCCTTGAGCATTTTGTTTGCGATTTTTGTGATCTTCTCTGCCACCCAGATGTTTTTAGACCGCAAGCCCAAACCCACACGGGTCTTGCCTCAAGGCTTGGGCATGTTCGGCATGGGCAATGTGGTCGGGCTGCTGTCGAGTCTGGTGGGGGCTGGTGGTGCCTTTGTCTCGGTGCCTTTCATGACCTGGTGCAATGTGAAAATTCACCAAGCGGTGGGCACTTCGTCAGCACTCGGCTTCCCCATTGCTTTGGCGGGCACGCTGGGCTACATCTGGGCCGGGCAAAACATGCCCGACATGCCCCCCGGTGCTTTTGGCTACCTCTATGTGCCCGGCCTCGTGGTCATCTCGCTGGCCAGCATTTGCACGGCCCCGCTGGGTGCGCGTACCGCACACCGCATGGACATCCGCCCCTTGAAGAAAGCCTTTGCCGTGGTGTTGTACATTTTGGCGGCTTACTTTCTGCTTCGCTAAGACAAGCGCCCCGTCAATTTTTCAAGAAAAGTCAAACATGAGAATTGCATTCATCGGCCAGCAAGACTTTGGCAAGGCCACGCTGGAGGCGTTTTTAGCCCGTGGCGACACGGTTGCCGGGGTCTTTTGCAAACCCGAAAAACCCGGCGAAAAACCGGATGCCTTGTGCGCTGCCGCAAAGGCATTGGGCTTGCCCGTATTTCAGTTTGACAAGCTCACGAGCCCTGAGGCCGAGCAAGCCATGCATGAGCTGAATGCGGACATCGGCGTGATGGCCTATGTGCTGCAATTTGTGCCGCAATCTTTGGTGAACATCCCCAAGCACGGCACGATCCAATACCACCCTTCTCTCTTGCCCCGCTACCGTGGCCCCTCCTCCATCAACTGGCCCATTGCACGTGGCGACACGGTCACAGGTTTGAGCATTTTTCGCCCGACTGATGGCCTGGACGAAGGCCCCGTCATCTTGCAAAAAACCTGCGCCATTGGCCCGGATGAAACCTTGGGTGAGGTGTACTTCAACGCACTGTTCCCCATGGGTGTGGCCGCCTTGCTAGAGGCTGCTGATCTTGTCGTTAGTGGTCAGCACCGTGAAGTGGTGCAAGACGAATCTCTGGCCAGCTACGAAGGCTGGTTCCGGGCCGAAGAATCCAAAATCAACTGGGCCAACCACGTGGATCAGGTCTATGACTTGATACGTGCCTGCAACCCAGCGCCTGGGGCTTGGACTGAGCTGGCCGGTGTCAAGGTGAGCCTGTATGACTGCCGCAAACACGTCGCGCGACGCTTTGCGGACGTGAAGGGCAAACCTGGTGCCATCTCCAAAATCACCGAGACTTCGATTTTCATCAACGCACAAGGCGGAACCATCGAAGTGCTCAAACTCAAACCCGAAGGAGGCAAGAAAATGAGTGGTGCAGAATTTGCGCAAGCCTTCCCCTTGCACACGGCATGAATCCAAGCTGTAGAACGACCCCCGTGTTAACCCTTAGAGTGCCGTACCAATTCCAAAAAGTTGACCCCCATCAAGAGCATTTGTGCACGACTAATTAAACTCTTGCCAGCTTGCTGACCCCAACACAGCCATTGCCGCCAAATTGGGCGATCTTCATTTTTTTGACACAGGAAACATCATGCGCAAAACCAAGCCAACCCCGTTGGGTTCTCGATTTGTAAAAACCGCCTTGGGCCTGCTTGCAGCCACAGGCTTCTTGGCAGCCTCACCCGCCATGGCGGCCTGGGAGCCCACCAAGCCGGTCGAGTTCATCGTGCCCGCAGGTACAGGCGGTGGTGCAGACCAAATGGCACGTCTGCTCCAGGGCATCATCATCAAGCACAAGCTGATGAAAGAACCCATGATCGTCGTGAACAAGTCGGGGGGCGCAGGGGCTGAAGGCTTTTTGGACGTCAAAGAGTCCAAGGGCAACCCGCACAAAATCGTCATCACGCTGTCCAACCTGTTCACCACCCCACTCGCCACAGGCGTGCCCTTCAACTGGCGCGACATGACCCCGGTGGCCATGCTGGCGTTGGACCAGTTTGTGCTGTGGACCAATGCAGAAGCTCCGTACAAAACGGCGGCTGAGTACATTGCAGCCGTGAAGGCCGCTGGCCCGAGCAAAATGAAAATGGGCGGCACGGGCTCCAAGCAAGAAGACCAAATTTTGACCGTGGGCCTGGAAAAAGCCACCGGCACGAAATTCATCTACATCCCCTTCAAAGGGGGCGGTGACGTCGCTGTGCAACTGGTGGGCAAGCACATTGACTCCAGCGTGAACAACCCCATCGAAGCCGTGGCCCAGTGGCGTGCAGGTAAGTTGAAGGCCTTGTGCGTGTTTGATGACACGCGCATGCCCTACAAAACCAAGGTCACCGACACCCAATCTTGGTTCGACATCCCCACCTGCAAAGAGTCGGGCGTCCCCACCGATTACGTCATGCTGCGCGGCATCTTCATGCCTGCCGGTGCCACGCCTGATCAGTTGAACTTCTACGTTGAACTGTTCAAGAAAATTCGCGCCACGCCCGATTGGAAAGACTACATGGAAAAAGGCGCTTTCAACCAGACCTTCATGTCCGGTGCTGACTTCACCAAATGGCTGGGCGCTGCTGAAAACACCCACCGCGATCTGATGAAAGAAGCAGGCTTTATTGCCAAATAAATTGAGCGGTCTTCCCTGCGCTCACTAAGAACAAAGCTCAACCTGGTTTGAGCTTTGTTTTTGC
>CANCDA010000118.1 GCA_947374705.1 Comamonadaceae bacterium
GTCGCGCCCACGTTGGTGCCCTTGCTGTCGTCAAAATACTCTACGCCATTGATGATGGCCACCGACTCGACCCGGTGCGGCTCACCCCGGTACTCGCGCAGACCGTAGAGCATGGGGGCCAGGGTGCACCCGGCCGCTTGCGCCAGGGCCAGCGCGGCCAGTGCGTTGGTGGCATTGTGGCGACCCCGGATGCGCAGCGCGTCAGCGGGCATGAGGCGCTGGATGAAGACTTCTTCTTCCAGGTTGTTTCTGCGCTTCTTGATCGTCTCGTCCGCCTCTTGCGCGCGCACTAACCAAGTCATGCCGTTGACGTTCTCGATGCCGTAGTCGCCGGGGCGAAGGGGCAACGCGGCACCAAAGGTGACGTGCTCGCGGACCACACCCGCCTGAAACGCTTTGCCCTTGACCGCAGGCGGCAGCATGGCCATCACCGCTGCGTCGTCGCGATTCAGGAGCATCAAGCCGCTCGATCCAAAGATACGCGCCTTGGCATCTGCGTAATGCTGAACATTGCCGTGCCAATCCAGATGGTCTTGTGTCACGTTCAGCACAGTAGCGGCGGTGGGCTCAAACTGGTTCACGCCGTCGAGCTGAAAACTGGACAGCTCCAGCACCCAGACTTCGGGCAGGCTCTGCGCAGCGAGGTGCTCACTCAAAGTGTCGAGCAGCGTGGGGCCAATGTTGCCCGCCATGGCCACGCTCTTGCCAGCGCGTGCCACCAATTGCGTGGTGAGCGAGGTTACTGTGGTCTTGCCATTGGTGCCGGTGATGGCCAGCAGCTTGGGGGCGTAGTTGTGTGATGCCTTGAGGGTCTGCAGTGCCTCAAAAAATAAGTCTAATTCCCCACCAAGCCACAGACCGCATCCACGAGCAGCTATAAAAACAGGAGCAACTTCAACGGGCGACAAACCCGGACTGCGTAACACCAGGCGCACCGGCGTACCCTCCACTAGCCCTGGCGTGAAGGCTCCGGCGATGAAGTTCACCTGCGACAACTCGGCGCGCAAGGTGGCCAATTGTGGGGGTGCTGCGCGCGTGTCGGCCACCGTGACGTGTGCCCCGTGGCGTGCGCACCAACGCGCCATCGCCAGCCCGGACGCACCGAGGCCAAGGATGAGAACGTGTTGGTCTTGAAGTTCGATCACGCTGTGTCTCGCTTATCTCAACTTCAAGGTGGACAGGCCCACCAAACAGAGCAGCATAGTGATGATCCAAAAACGCACCACAACCTGCGTTTCTTTCCAGCCGCTTTTCTCAAAGTGGTGATGCAGCGGGGCCATCTTGAGGATGCGCCGACCCGTGCCGTATTTTTTCTTGGTGTACTTGAACCAGCTCACCTGCACCATGACCGAGAGCGCCTCCACCACAAAGATGCCGCCCATGATGGCCAGCACGATTTCCTGGCGCACGATGACGGCAATCGTGCCCAGCGCCGCGCCCAGCGCCAGCGCGCCCACGTCACCCATGAAAACCTGCGCCGGGTGGGCGTTGAACCACAAAAAGGCCAGACCCGCGCCCGCCATGGCGGCACAAAAAATCAGCAACTCACCCGCACCCGGGATGTGCGGCAAGAACAAATACTTGGAGAACACCGAGCTGCCCGTGACATAGGCAAACACGCCGAGCGCCGAGCCCACCATCACCACCGGCATGATGGCCAGGCCGTCCAGGCCATCGGTCAAGTTCACGGCATTGCTGGCACCGACGATCACGAGGTAGGTCAGGATCACAAAACCCAACACACCCAGCGGGTAGCTGACCTCCTTGAAAAAGGGCAGCAAGAGCCCGGCCTTGGGTGGCAGGTTCAGATCGAAGCCTGACTGCACCCATTTAAAGAACAACTCCAGCACGCGCATATTGCTGCTCTCGGAGATGCTGAACACCAGGTAGAGCGCGGCCAACAAACCAATCACCGATTGCCAAAAATACTTCTCGCGCGAGCGCATGCCCTCAGGGTCTTTGTTGACCACTTTGCGCCAGTCATCGACCCAGCCAATGGCCCCAAACCCCAGGGTGACCAGCAGCACGATCCAGACAAAACGATTGGAGAGGTCAAACCACAGCAGGGTGGAGGTGGCGATGGACAGCAGAATCAACACGCCGCCCATGGTGGGCGTGCCGCTCTTGACGATATGTGTCTCCATACCGTAGCTGCGCACCTGCTGGCCGATTTTGAGTTCGGTCAGACGACGGATCACATAGGGGCCTGCGATCAGCCCCATGAGCAGCGCGGTGAGCGCGGCCATCACGGCGCGAAATGTGAGGTACTGGAAAACGCGGAAAAACCCGAACTCGGGCGTCAGGCTTTGCAACCACTGGGCGAGGCTAAGCAGCATGGTGAGCGTCCTTGTTCTTGGTGTTGTCGTTGTGGGAAGCGCAGGCTGTGATGGTTTGCACCACCCGCTCCATCTTCATGAAACGCGAGCCCTTGACCAGCACGCTGGCGAGCGTGGGCAACTGCGTCAGCACCGCTGCGTTCAAGGCGTCGATATCGGCGAAGTGCTGACCCCCTCCCACACCCGCTTGCACGGACTGGATAGCCAAGCCCATCTGCTCGCCCAGACCGTACAGCGTGTCGATGCCGCGTGCTTGCGCGTAGGCCACGACTTCCGCGTGGAACTTAGGCCCCTCGTTACCGACCTCGCCCATGTCGCCCAGCACCAGCAGACGCGGCCCCGGCAGACCGGCCAGCACATCAATGGCGGCGCGCACCGAATCAGGGTTGGCGTTGTAGCTGTCGTCCACCAGTGTGAGGCTGTGGCCAGACAACACGACGCTCATCGCGCGTGAGCGCCCCTTGACCGGCTCGAAGGCCTCCAGCCCGCGCGCAATATCAGCCAGCGGCACACCCGCAGCCAAGGCACAGGCGACCGCGGCCAGCGAGTTCTTCACGTTGTGCAGGCCTGCGACATGCAGCCGATAGCCCAAGGTGCCCACCGGCGTGCGCACCCGCACCGCCCAAGCCTCGCCCGTCCACACTGGGGGCGCGCAGTACACATCGGCTCCCTCCAGGTCATCGGCCTCTTGGTTTTTGATGGCAAAACTCATGTGGGCGCGTGCACCGGTCAGCGCCAGCCACAGCAGGCTGAAGGCATCGTCCGCCGGGAACACGGCCACGCCGTTGGCACTCAAGGCCGCGATCACCGCGCCGTTCTCCTGCGCCACCGCCTGCGTGTTGGCCATGAACTCCAGGTGCTCGCGCTGCGCGTTGTTGACCAGCGCCACCGTAGGCCTTGCCATGTCGGCCAGCGCCTTGATTTCACCGGGGTGGTTCATGCCCAGCTCCACCACGGCCACCTCATGTTGCGCGTTCAGGCGCAGCAGGGTCAAGGGTACGCCAATGTCGTTGTTGAAGTTACCCTGCGTGGCCAGCATGGCCTGCGGTTTGAAGACGTTCAGAATCGCCGCGATCATCTGCGTGACCGTGGTCTTGCCGTTGCTGCCGGTCACGGCGATCAAGGGCAGTTTGAATTGCGCGCGCCAGCCTGCGGCCAACTCGCCCAGGGCGCGTTTGCTATCCGTCACCACCAAGCCGGACAAACCGGCGCTAGTCAAGGCGGCGTGCGCTGCATCGCCCTGGCACAGGGCGGCTACCGCCCCCTTGGCCTTGGCCTCGGCCAAATAATCGTTGCCATCAAAGCGGTCGCCCTTGAGCGCTACAAATAAGTCACCGGGCATCAAAGTGCGGGTGTCGGTGTGCACGCGTTGCACGGTGATGCTGGCGTCACCGACGATCTGCGCGCCCGTGAGCCACGCGGCGGCGTGTTGCAGATTCATCATGGGTGGACTCCTGGCTGAGTTGCAACTCGGCGCTGCAAGGCCAGTTGCGCATGCAGCCGGTCTGAGAAGGGATGGCGCACACCGGCCACGTCCTGCTCCTCCTCATGGCCCTTGCCTGCGATCAACACCACGTCGTTTGCATTCGCCTCGGCCATCGTCTGGGCGATGGCCAGCGCCCGGTCAGCCTGCACTTTCACTTGGGCGTTGCCCTCCAGGCCGAGCAGGATTTGGCTGAGGATGGCTTCGGGCTTTTCATGGCGTGGGTTGTCGCTGGTCACCACGACCCTGTCTGCCTCTTTGGCCGCGACAGCCCCCATGAGTGGGCGTTTCAAGGCATCGCGCCCACCACCGCAGCCGAATACGCACCAAAGCTGGCCACCGCGCTGCGCCGCCAAGGGGCGCAGTGCTTGCATGGCCTTGGCCAAGGCGTCGGGCGTGTGGGCGTAGTCCACCACCACAAGCGGCTGTGTTTGAAATTCACCCGCGTTCACAAGCTCCATACGGCCGGGGACGGATCGCAGGTTGGTGCAAGCCGCTACGGCGTCACCTAAGGCCACGCCCAGCGTGCGCATGGCCGCGATGACGCCCAACAAATTGCTGACGTTGAAGTGGCCG
Source organism: Comamonadaceae bacterium (assembly GCA_947374705.1). Lineage (GTDB taxonomy): Bacteria > Pseudomonadota > Gammaproteobacteria > Burkholderiales > Burkholderiaceae_C > CANCDA01. The sequence goes on from CANCDA010000118.1 coordinate 4,396, forward strand.
ATGAGGGCGGTTTGCAAACCATGGCTTTCTTTGCCCTCGCTCACCGTGAAATGCAGCCCCCGTGAGCCCAAGCGGATCTCACGCGCTTGCAAACGGGCCGCTCTTTGGGTTGACACCGTCCAAAGGTCAAGCGCTCTAGTGGCTTGTGTTTGGGTCAATGTCTCAGCCAGCGCTGCGCCCTGCTCGTCATCCAGATTGACCACGGCGGCTTTCAACTCAGGCCAATCAAACAGCTCAGCCTTGGCCTGCCAGTACTCGGCCATGCTGGCGTGATAGTCTAGGTGGTCTTGCGTGAAGTTGGTGAAGAGGGCGGTGTGAATGTGCGTGCCGTCCAAGCGGCGCTCTTGCAGGCCGATGGAAGACGCCTCCACCGCGCAGGCCTGTAAGCCCTCACCCACAAAGCGGCGCAGCGTGTGTTGAAACAGCACCGGGTCAGGCGTGGTCAAACCGGTGCTGATGATGTCGGCCAAGGGCGCGCCGGTTTCTGCCACACGGCCCATGCCCAGTGTGCCGACCAAGCCGCAGGGACGCGCGGGTGTCAGACGCGACAGCGCTTGCGCCAACCACCACGCGGTAGATGTTTTGCCATTGGTGCCGGTGACGGCCAGCACGTCGAGTTGGCGGGAGGGTTGATCAAAGTAGGCGGCTGCAATCGGGCCGCTAGCGGCTTTGAGTCCGGCGTAGCTGGCGATTTTCTCGCTACTGAATCGGTAGCTGGCTACACCCGTCTTCTCGACGATGCAAGCACTTGCCCCTTGCGATAGCACAGCAGGCACATAGGCGCGGGCATCACTGGCCGCACCGGGCCAGGCGATGAAGCCGTCACCCGCGCGCACCTGACGGCTGTCGGTTTTGAGCGTGCCCGTGACGTGGGCGCGCAACCACTGTGCGGCTTGCTCGGGGCTGTGGAGTTCTTGCATCAGAAGCTCTCTTCCACGGCTTTGGCGACGATCTGGGGTTTCACCGCCATGTCGGGCTGAATGCCCAACAAACGCAGGGTCTGCTGCACGGTCTGGCTGAACACGGGAGCCGCCACATCGCCACCGAAGTATTTGCCACCCGAGGGCTCGTCAATCATCACGGCCACCACAATGCGCGGCTGCTCAATGGGCGCGATGCCGACGAAGAAGCCCCGGTATTTTTTGTCGGCGTAGCCGCGCCCCTCTTGCTTGTGGGCCGTCCCTGTTTTGCCGCCCACCGAGTAGCCCATGGTCTGCGCTTTGGGCGCCGTGCCGCCAGCGCCGGTCACCAAGTGCAGCATGTTGCGCACTGCTGTGGCGTGGCGTGCCTGCATGACGCGCACACCGACCACCGCGTCCTGATCGGCCTTGAGCAAAGTGACCGGAACGAGCTCGCCATCACGGGCAAACACGGTGTAGGCATGCGCGAGCTGAAACAGGCTGGCAGACAGGCCATAGCCATAGCTCATGGTGGCCTGCTCAATCGGACGCCAGCCTTTGTAAGCACGCAGACGCCCACTGACCGCGCCGGGGAAGGGCAGTTGCGGCTTTTGGCCAAAGCCGACTTGGCTGTACATCTCCCACATCTCGCGGGGCTGCATTTGCATGGCCATCTTGACCGTGCCCACGTTGCTGGATTTTTGGATGATTTCGTTGACGGTGAGCACACCGTGGGGGTGCGCGTCGCTGATGGTGGAGCCGCCAATGGTGAGGCGTCCAGGGGCGGTCTGAATGGATGTTGTGGGTGTGACCATGCCTTTTTCCAGCGCCAGCGCGGCGATGAAGGGCTTCATGGTGGAGCCGGGCTCAAAGGTGTCGGTCAGCGCGCGGTTGCGCAGCTGCGCGCCGCTCAGGTTTTGCCGCTTGGCGGGTGAGTAGCTGGGGTAGTTGGCCAAGGCCAGCACTTCGCCGCTCTGGGCGTCCAGCACCACCACACTGCCCGCCTTGGCCTTGTGCTCCAGCACGGCGTCACGCAACTGCTGGTAGGCGAAGAACTGCACCTTGCTGTCAATGCTGAGTTGCAGGTCGCGTCCATCCACCGGGGGCACTTCTTCACCCACAGCCTCCACCACATTGCCCAGGCGATCTTTGATGACCCGGCGCGAGCCCGAGTGACCGGCCAAGTTTTTATTGAAAGTGAGCTCGATGCCTTCTTGGCCGTTGTTCTCCACATTCGCAAAACCCACCACATGGGCGGCGGCTTCACCTTCGGGGTATTGGCGCTTGTACTCTTTGCGTTGGTACACGCCGCGCAGGCCCATGGCGGCAATGTCTTTGGCGACCGATTCATCGACTTGACGCTTGAGCCAGACAAAGGTTTTATCTTCGTCTTCAATTTTTTTGTTCAGCTCGACCAACGGCATTTCCAGCAACTGCGCCAAGCGTTTGAGTTCGGTCGGCTTGCGCTCGATGTCCTCCGGGATGGCCCAGATGCTGGTGGCGGGCACGCTGGAGGCGAGGATCAAGCCATTGCGGTCCAGAATGCGGCCCCGGTTGGCGGGCAGCTCCAGCGTGCGGGCAAAACGCACTTCACCTTGGCGTTGAAAGAAGTCATTGGCCAGCACCTGGATGTAGGCCGCACGCGCGGCCAGCGCGCCGAAGGCCAGGGCAATGGCCAGCACCACTAACTTGCTGCGCCACAGCGGCGTAGGGCTGGCCAGCAAGGGGCTGGAGGTGTAGAGGATGCTGCGGCTCATGGGGCAACCCCTGCTGCGGCATTAAGGCTCACGTAATGCGTGATGGCGGGCGTGGCCACGCGCATTTGCAATTGGTCGCGGGCCAAGCGCTCCACCCGCAGTGGTGTGGCCTGTGCGCGCTTTTCCACCTGCAAACGATCACTCTCCAGCTCCAACTTGCGCGCCAGCACCTTGGCTTGGTCGATGTCGGTAAACAGGCGGCGTGACTCGTACTGCACGCTCACCAAATACAAAGCGCTGAACAACACGGCCAACAACAGGACGAGATTGAGTCTGGTCATGCCGAAGTCCTCACAGCCACGCGCATGATGGCGCTGCGTGAACGGGGGTTGGCGGCCACCTCGGTCGCGCTCGGCTTGATGCGGTCCAGCGGGCGCAGCTTCATGGCCTTAGGCGGTGCAAACGGCGTGCGGCGGTCATACACCTCGCGCGAGTGCTTGGCGATGAATTGTTTGACGATGCGGTCTTCCAGCGAGTGAAAGCTAATGACCACCAAACGACCGCCCACCTGCAACACATCCAGACTGGCTTCTAGCGCGTGTTGCAGCTCTTCAAGCTCGGCGTTGATGAAAATCCGAAAAGCCTGAAATGTGCGCGTTGCAGGGTTCTGGCCCGACTCGCGGGTTTTGACCGTGTCAGCCACGAGCTCGGCCAATTCGGTGGTGGTTGAAAGAGGGCCCCGTG